>WRAZ01000088.1 GCA_009779925.1 Chitinivibrionia bacterium | reverse complement strand
GGGATTTTTTTGGGGGTGAGTGTGGTGGTGGTTAAAGGGAAAGAAAAATTGGAAAAAGGGGGGAAAAAAAATCAAGAAAAATTTCCCCCCCCCCCCCCGCATAAGTCGTTGTATTTCAGGCACTTACGCAAACTGCAGGGCAAGTTCTTGCGGTTCTGTTTTCAATGCAAAAATTGGTTTTTTAATATTTTTTTATTCTATTTTAACTTTGCCGCAAAAGTTCGGCAGAAAGGATTTATCTTATGAATAACTTGCTTAAATTATTTGGTGTTTTGGTAATGAGTTTCGTATTTATCGGTTGCAGTGGCAGTGGAGGTAGCGGCGGCGGAGGTGGTGGCGGAGGTGGTGGTGGCACGATTTCGGGAGAAGCGAACTTGAGGCTCAGCGGACAAGTGTGGACGGCAGATTGGACATACGACAATGTTTATGATATGACAACCGATGTAAGATACACTCGCTTCAACGGAAATCGGACGGTTTTTTCCGACATTGGCGTAAACGGGGCAATTAACAGCGGGCAATTAAATTTCGTAATAGACACACCAAGAAGCCCTTATTTGGAATATGCCGGTGATTATTTTGGCTGGGAGTATGACTACAACAATCTGATAATAAGTAATCCCGACGCAAGAGTAGCGTTTTTATGGCTTGAAGTTCCCGGCGGTGGCATTTACAGGGAACTTGAAACATTTTCAAGATCAGGAAACAGGGTGAACTACACAGGGTTTTATGTAGAGTTTATATATGTTGAGCAAAATTTTACTATCAGCGGCAGAGGAACAACCAACAACTGGGAAAATACTTGGGACGGAATCACATACAGAGGCACTTGGAGAACCACTAATTTTAACATCAGTCTCAGAAGAGGTTGGAATACTATACTTTATAGCGTTGAAGGAACTGCGACAATGGGTAATAATATAATGACCGGAAACAGCACCGAAACCATATCAATCGGCAATCCCGATAATTTAAGATGGATACTAAGTGAATGGGACGATGATGAGTGGGGGGGCAACTCTTCCGCCGAACTTCGCAGTGCAAGGACAGAAAGTAGCAGACAAAACCGTCGTTCATCTTTGAGAGAAAGAATACGCGCGGAATTAAAAAACTAAGAATTGTTTGATTTTCGGCAATTTTTCGGAGCGGGGAGTAAGTTTCTCGCTCTTTTTTGTTTGCGCAAATAGTATTTTAGTCTCTTAAAACTTAGGAGGAACTATGAAAGGAATTATTCTCGCAGGCGGATTCGGAACGCGGCTTTTTCCTGCTACAATGCCTGTGTGCAAACAACTACTGCCGGTTTACGACAAACCGATGATTTATTACCCGCTTTCAACATTAATGCTTGCAGGGATAAGAGATATTCTGATAATTTCCACGCCGAACGACACGCCCAGATTTGAAAAACTGTTTGGCGACGGCACGCATTTGGGGCTTAAAATCCAATACAAAATACAGGAATATCCGCGCGGACTTGCGGACGCTTTTATTCTCGGCGAAAAATTTATCGGCGGCGACAGCGTTGCGCTTGTTTTGGGCGACAACCTTTTTTATGGGCACGATTTTGTAAAACTTCTCAGAAAAGCGGCGAAACAAGAAGACGGCGCATCGGTTTTCGGATATTATGTCGATAATCCCACCGAATACGGCGTTGTGGAATTCGACAAAAACGGCACTGCAATATCCATAGAAGAAAAACCCGCCAAACCCAAGTCGAATTATGCGGTTACGGGGCTTTATTTTTACGATAATTCGGTGGTAGAAATCGCCAAAAACGTAAAACCGTCGGCAAGAGGCGAAATAGAAATTACGGCGGTGAACGACGAATATCTGAAACGCGGCAAACTTAACGTGGAAATTATGGGGCGCGGCTTTGCGTGGCTCGACACTGGAACGCACGACGCACTTTTGGAAGCGGCAAGTTTTGTGAAAATCATTGAGGACAGAACGGGCTTAAAAATCGCGTGCATAGAAGAAATCGCGTGGAAAAGCGGCTTTATCGACAAAGCACAATTTATGAAACTCGCCGAGGATTTGAAAAAATCGACTTACGGCGAATATCTCTTTAAAATAGCGGAAAGGGACTAATATTTTATGCCTTTTAATGTTGAAAAAACACCTATTGCGGACTTGCTCATTATTGAGCCGAGAAAATTTGGCGATGAGCGCGGATTTTTTATGGAAACATACAAAAAAAGCGATTTTGAGGCTATTGGAATAAAAGAAAATTTTGTACAGGATAATCACTCTTGCTCGGCAAAGGGCGTTTTGCGCGGTATTCATTTTCAGCGCGCCCCGTTTGCACAAGGAAAACTTGTGCGGGTTTTACGCGGAAAAGTTTGGGATATTGCAGTTGATTTGCGGAAAAACTCGCCCACTTTCGGCAAATGGTTCGGCGTGGAATTAAGCGAAGAAAACGCAAAATTGTTCTATATTCCCGCGGGCTTCGGACACGGTTTTTTAACACTGGAAGACAACACGCACTTTTTCTACAAATGCACCAACGAATACAACGCGGCAAGCGACGGCGGAATTAAATACGACGACCCTGACATTGCCATAGACTGGAAAATGGACGGAATTTCGCCGATAATTTCAGAAAAAGACGAAAAACTTCCCTTGTCTAAGGAAGTGAAATTATAACAAATAAATAAAAAGCAAAGGTTGTAAATGCTTATCAACTTAAGAGTTTTTCAAGAAACACTCGACCACGCAATAGCAACTATTGCGTGGAGTTTTGGCGCTTTTTCTTTTTTGAGAAATTTTGTTGATAGTACGTTAGCAGCACAGCACAGCACAGCACAGCACAGCACAGCACAGCACAGCACAGCACAGCACAGCACAGCACAGCACAGCACAGCACAGCACAG
>WRAZ01000087.1 GCA_009779925.1 Chitinivibrionia bacterium | reverse complement strand
TTTCGGTTCTTGTGGCAAGCGCTAACGAAATAGAAGTTCAATGGGAAGTAGCGACAACTTTTGAGTTTAACGGCAGAGTCCAAGCGCCCACAGCATACGTAAGAAGACCGAGCGATAACGAAAGAATTGATTTGATTGTAAGCGGCGCAACAGATGTCGGCACCCATACGGCAGTTGCAAGATTGGAGTTTTCGAGCGCGAATTTTGAGCTGACAAACGCGGAAAAATCTTTTGACATTACCCCGAGAACGCTTTTGAACGCTATGATTTCGCCTATCGACAATATGTTTTTTATGCCGGGAAGAGCGAGCACTCCCGCCGTTGTAGTCAGAGACGGCACAAGAATTTTGGCGGCGGATGTTGATTATATTCTCACTTACGAAGACAACAATGCTGTCGGAGAGGCGTGGGTAAATATTGAGGGCATAAACAATTATTCGGGCAGCACGGCAAGACGTTCGTTCAATATTGCATTGCCGCCATTAGCGCCGACTTTCGGTTTCGTTATTTGGGATACGAGAACAAATTTTGAGTATATCGACGAAGCAACCGCTCAAGCGCCGCGCGCGACCATTATGGACGTTTGGGGAACTGCTTACGACGTAATAATCGACGGAGCGCAGACAGATGTCGGCACATACATTGCAAAAGCGAGAGTAAATCCCGCCGACCCGAACGCCGCAGGCAAATTCTTTATTTTGGACGACCCGCTTACGCCTTTTACAATCACAGGTAAACGCTTGGAAGTTGAATGGACTCCGCTGACAGAATTTACTTTCAACAGAGAAGTTCAGCATCCGATTCCCACCGTTGAGGGCACAATTCCCGTGCGCGTATTAAACGGCAGGTCAGAGGTTGGAAGACATACAGCCATAGCGACGGTAGTATCATCAGCGGCGGCAAGAAACACTTTGCTTCTCAATGATTTCATCGATTACGAAATCAAAAGAAGAGCGCTTAGTCCCCGCTTGGAATTGGAAGGCGAAAACCTTGGCTTAGGCAGTGCGACAGACCCCGTTGCGATAGAAGAAGAAAATTTTGCCGACAAAACCGCATTAGAAAATTTCTTGCTTTCGCTTTTGGATTTCGACGGATTTGCGACAAGCACTCAAAACCGCCTTGAGCCCGCCAGCGACAACATAGAAAGTTTAGGAAACCTGCGCCTCAGAATGGAATTGTTGCCCGAACAGCCCGAAGACGCTTCAATTATGGAGACATCATCAAACCGTTCATCTCGTTCTGATGACCCATTAACGGTTGTTCGCTCGTATCGCGTAATAATCGAAACGGATGCAGGCATAGCCTACGAAACAAACGAAGATATGTTTGTAAGCGTAGTTATGAACGCCCACCGCGTAAACGTATCAACAAACGGCAACGGAATAGTCGGCGTTTCAGGCAACGGCATATTTGCCGTCGGCGAAGAAGCAACCATAACCGCAACCGCAGGCGAAGGCTCAAGCTTCGTAAATTGGACAGTAGGCGTAGGCGGAAGCGTATTATCAACAAATGCAACGCACACCTTTGAAGTCGTAGGCAACATCGCCCCCGTAGCCAATTTCACAAACCCGACATCAATCCGAACCCCGCAAAGAGCCGAAACCGACAGCAAATACGGCATAGTGTTGGAGAACGCAATTGTGTCCGATGTGGCGAAAATTTCGGTGATTACTCCCGAACAAGCAACGGTGAATTTGGTGATTTTGGATAATTTGGGGAATGTGGTGTTTACGGAAACCGCCGCTGATCCGTACGGGCGGGTTTCAAACCCGCCCCTACATTCGTCGGCGATTGTCTGGAATTTGACCAACACCAACGGACGTTTCGTCGCCAATGGAACGTATTTGATTGTGGTTGAAGCAACAGGTATCAGCGGAAGAAGATTTACCTATTCGTTGAGGGTTGGTGTCAACAGGTAACATATAAACTAGTAAGGGCAACCATTTCCAGTAGAGCCAAGGCACGCCTTGGCTCATTTCTTTTCGTTTTTTGTTATTAGCATAACGTATTTTACCCTGAAAATAAGGAGAAAAAATGCCAAATTCAATAGAATTGTATTCAAACGAAATAGAAAACCGAATTTTTACAATTCGTGGTTTGCAGGTGATGTTAGACAGGGACTTGGCTGAGTTATATGGCGTGGAAGTCAAAAGGTTAAACGAACAGGTGAAAAGAAACATAGCGCGATTTCCCGATAATTTTCGCTTTCAACTGGATATTACGGAATTCAATGAACTGGTCGCAATTTGCGACCGGTTCAAAACACTCAAACATTCATCTGTAAGACCGCACGCTTTTACCGAGGCGGGCGTAGCGATGCTTTCTGCAGTATTAAATACGCCGATAGCAGTGCAGGTAAGTGTGCGAATTATAAACGCTTTCGTCGCAATGCGCAAAACCTTAACGCAAATCGGCGGCTTTATTCAACGTCTCGAAAACGTGGAACTGAAACAACTGGAAACCACTCAGAACATAGACAAAATATTTGCCGCACTGGAAAGCAGAGACGTCATTCCCAAAAGTGGAGTTTTCTTTGAGGGAGAGGTTTTTGACGCTTATGTTTTAATGTGCCAAATTGTAAAAACCGCGCAAAAATCCATAATTTTGATAGACAATTATGTCAATGAAGCCACATTGACGATATTTTCCAAGAGAGCGGAAAATGTAAAAGTTATGCTTTTTACAAAAGAAATATCAAAACAGTTAAAATTAGATATAGAAAAATTCAACAAACAATATCCGCCGATAGAAGCAAAAGAATTCGACCTCAGCCACGACAGATTTTTGATAGTCGATGACAAAGAAGTTTATCATTGGGGCGCAAGTTTGAAAGACAGCGGCAAAAAATGGTTTGCGTTTTCAAAAATGGATTTGGACGGGTTGT
>WRAZ01000086.1 GCA_009779925.1 Chitinivibrionia bacterium | reverse complement strand
TATTGAGTGCGCCGCAACAATATTAAAGTTCATAACTCTGTTTCCGGTAAAAAGTCCCATACCTGTAATACTTACAGAGCCGGCGTTTGTGCCGACAGTGTTGTTTGCGCCGTAGCCCAAAATGTAGTCCACACCGGTTTGCAAAACCACAGCGCCGCCGAAATCACGAATTTCAATTTCCGGCTCAATCGGGTTGATTGAGTGGAGTTGTGGGTTGATTGAATTCGGCACAAACGTCGCGTTTGTTATTGCTCGTCCTGCATTAGTAATAAAAAAGTTATACCCAAGCATTGTTCCTGCAAAATCTCCCATACCGATAATTCGCATTCTCGCAGGATTGTTGTTTGGGCTGATGTTGGTATTGTCGTTGAATTCAAGTCGAAAATCTGTGTCGAGAGTAAGAGGTTGTCCGTTGTGTTCTATTTGCACATTCGGCTGAATTGGGCTTCCGGTGTGGAGATTTATTCCTGTGTAAGGCATTGCCGAAGATATAAGATTTGCAGGCGCAGGGCTTACTGCTGTTCGTTGTCCGTCAATGGTGAATTTAGCGCGGGAGAGAGGATAAAGTGCTCGCAAAAATGGATCGCCGTTATACATAAGCGCATCCATTCCCCAGATGTTTTCTATGTCCCAATGCGCAAATGTCGTTCGTTGGCGCATTTGTGCGGTGGTGAGAGGAGTGCCTCTGCCGTCGTTGTCGGGTTGTCTGCTTCGTTGGCTGTCAAAGAACGAGTTTGTGATAATGCCGCCGTTATTTATGCCAACTAAGCCGCCAGAACTGCCGCCGAAAACAAGATTTCTGACTATGCCAGCCGAATAACTGTTTTCAATAGTGCCGAAATTTGCTCCGACCAAGCCGCCAACAATGGCGGTGTTTGCAAGTGTTGTTTGTCCTGTCGTAGCCGTGTTTAAATCAGAGGAGAACGCCACGCGAAAACCTGCTGTATTACTATTACCCGTCATATTATGGACGTTGCTGGATGCTACGCGCGCCTCAGGCGCATTCCTGTCCCAATTTCCACCGCGTATCACGCGGAGAGTACCCGTAGTTGCACCTGTAGGATCTACCGTTGTAGTATTAGTAGTCCCCCAGTCCTCCCACCAATCACCAACAAATTCCCATACATTACCGCTCATATCAAAAATGCCCAAGCCATTCGGCGCTAACAGCCCAACCGGCATTGTGTGATTGCCAATGCGGTCAGGGTGTTCACTATGCCAAGCAACATTATTCGCATTATCGCTTCCTGACCAAGCAAAAGGGTCGCGCCTATTACCGCCGCGAGCTACAAATTCCCATTCCGCTCCCGTCGGAAAACGTGCGCCGATTGCTACCATAAATAGCGATATGTCGTTCCCACGTACATTAGTTATAGGGTAATTTTCGCGACCTGCTCCCGTAAATGCCGACGGATTAGTTCCCATTATTACTTGCCACTGCGCCTGCGTTATCGGAAATCTACCTATCCAAAACCCTTGCGTTAATCTGACAGGACGAGTATTATTGTTGCCGAAATGCGAGCCGCCTTGTTGAAATTCGCCCGAAGCAACGTAAACTAAATCTATATAAGTAGATCTTTCGCTAATTGTGTTATGCACAACCCGAAGTCGAACTCCTTGACCTTCTACCGGATCTGATGGAAGAGATATAACAACAGGAAATTCGGGAATTTCTTGCCATATTCGCGTAGCTACTGAAGAATGCGAATTTCTTATAGTCCCTCTGTTTTCTGCTACTAAACCACCAACAGTCATTCCTTGCACATTCCCCGAAGCCTTGCACACTTCAATTGTCCCTCGATTTATAGCCGCCAAAGCAGCAGCCGTGCCGCCAGCGATAATATCTACTTCAAGACCGAGATTTCGGACTATGCCGTTTGTACCGATAACTCCGAAAAACGCTTGGTTGTCTTGGTCGTTGTCAATCTTTACTCCACTTACTGTTCGTCCGTTTCCGTCGAATGTTCCCTGAAACGCTCGCGTTTCGGTATTGCCAATTGGTACCCACTCAGGGGTACCGCTGAGGTCGATGTTGCCCGAAAGCGTTATCGTTCTTCCTGAAAAGTTATTGCCTCCGTTTACCTGTGCAGCAAAATCTCGCAACTCTTGCGCAGTGCCGATATTTACATTTTGTGCACTTGCCACTACTACGAAAAGCAAGACTGCCACTAATTTATTAATGCCGTTTCTCATTTGATTACTCCTTTAATACGTCATTACATGACTCCAATATGGCAAGAAACACAAAGAAGTAGAATGCAATAAAGAAGTAGGACACGATATTGTTTTGAAGTTTGTACTACCAGCATCAACTTCTACATGAGATAAACCAACGTTTTTTTGGCGGAACCATTGGATTGGATTTATTGTACCGCCGGGTATATAAAAGCAGTGTAGTTTTGGGCTGTGTTGGTCATTTAACAATAAATGAAAACCTGTGCTAAATTTAGCATTATTCATTTCAAACTGCCATACAAAAGGATTTGTATTTATGTTTGAAAACTTTGTATTTCTTTCGTTTAATCCTAATGCAAAGTTGCTATTGACAACATTAATCGCTTCCTTTTTGCCTCTTTGACCTCCCGCGAAAAGATCTGCTTTTCCAGTAGCTGAAACGCTCACGTGCATAGTTGTTGGCATAAATGCCTCCTTTTTTGAAAAATTGATTTATATTTGAAACTGTTTTTGACCAAAACAAAAAACACGACCCAATCCCCTTGAGCCGCCCAAACAACAACACAAAACCCCTCTCAAAAAAGAGGTTTTGATAAATATATTTTGAAATTTGACTTCGTGTATTACTTTTGCTTAACTCACATAAGTTCCTGCAAATCAACGACTTATACGGGGGGGGGGGGGGGGGGGGGGCAAAATAGGGTTATCTC
>WRAZ01000085.1 GCA_009779925.1 Chitinivibrionia bacterium | reverse complement strand
GTGGTGTTTGTGGTATTTATAGGTCTCGCTTCGACGATGTTAAACCGAACAGTCCGCTCTTCCCCTTGATAAATCCCGTCGCCGATTATTCTAACGCTACCAGCGTTATTGCCGATGGTGTTATTGGCGCCGAAATCAAGAAAATAGTCGGTGTCTTCTTGAAGAATAAGCTGATTATTGAAATCTCTAACTACTACTTGCGGGCGGATTTGCTGTGTTCCTCGATGGATTTGGTCGGGGATTGAGGAGACGGTGGTGGCGCGGATGTCGCGAGGGTCGGTAATGAAAAAGTTATACCCAAGCGTTGTTCCCGCAAAATCTCCCATACCGATAATTCGCATTCTCGCAGGATTTGTATTGTTGCTTATGGCGGTATTGTCGTTGAATTCAAGTTCAAAATCTGTGCCGAGAGTGAGCGGTTCTCCGTTGTATTCAATTTGCACATTCGGCTGAATTGGGCTTCCGGTGTGGAGATTTATTCCTGTGTAAGGCATTGCCGAAGATATAAGATTTGCAGGTGCAGGGCTTACTGCTGTTCGTTGTCCGTCAATGGTGAATTTAGCGCGGGAGAGAGGATAAAATGTCCGTAAAAACGGGGCGCCGTCATACATAAGCGCATCCATTCCCCAGATGTTTTCTATGTCCCAATGCGCAAATGTCGTTCGTTGGCGCATTTGTGCGGTGGTGCGTGGAATACCTCTGCCGTCATTGTCGGAGCGACCGCTTCGTTGGCTGTCGAAGAACGAGTGGGTGATGGTGCCTTGGTTTTGTCCGACAAGACCGCCGATAGTAGATTGAGCGGATAAACTATTTACCCAAATACTACCCGTCGAATAACCGTTCTCAATCGTGCCGAAATTTACACCTACCGCACCGCCGCCAAAATTTTCGGCTGTTTGCGCCGATACCGCCATTGCAAGTAATTGCGGGGAGATAGCCACCCGGAAACCGCGGCTGAACCACCGGTCGTCTGGGGAGTTGTTGCTGCCCCCAAAAACAACCCGCGAGTTCCCCGCGCCAGTGCTCCAACAGCCGCCGCGTATCACGCGATTAGAGCCCAATGCAGTGTTCGTCCATTCCCACACATTACCGCTCATATCGTGAATACCTAATTCATTTGCCGCCAAACCTCCGACCGGTTGAGTATTGTTTGTGCCACCAGGACGATTCGGATGATTCCAATACCAAGCAACGGCATTGACATCATCACTACCTGCCCAAATAAAATCAACACTGCCATTATTGCCACCGCGCCGATTTCCACCACGAGCAGCAAATTCCCATTCTTCACTTGTCGGTAATCTTGCTCCGATCCGTGCTAAAAAGCCGTTTGCTGCTGTTATGTCGTTCCAAGAAACATTCGTTACAGGATCACTTGGACGATCGGGAAATAACTGCGCTACCGGAAAAGAACCCATTACGGCTAAATATTGCGCTTGCGTTACGGGATACCTACCTATCCAGAACCCGGTACTTATTGTACGGCTGGTACCCGCCGTAGCAGGAGTTGTTGAGGCACAGGCACCAAACATAAAAGTCCCCGGTGCAACATAAACAAATTCCATACTCATACCGTGAGTATTAAACACAAAAACATCACCCTCGTTTGGATTTAGCGGAAAACGAAATATTGCAGGTAAATTATCTTCCGCAGTGGCAGGCACTACCAGTGTTGTGGAATAGAAATTCCTTATAATCCCTCGATTTTCAGCAACCAATCCGCCAACAATCGGCGCGACAACTCTACCCGAAGCACGAACTTCTTCAATCGTTCCTCGATTTATCGCCGCAATCGCACCTACCAAATTGTTGCCATTAATATTTACGTTGAGCGATAAATTACGCACTACTCCACTGTTGCCGACAACGCCGAAGAAGCCAAGATTACCGTCTGTGCTCGTGTTGTTGATTTTTACACCACTAACAGTTCGTCCGTTGCCGTCGAATGTTCCCATAAATGCCCGCGCCTCTGTATTGCCAATCGGCACCCACTCAGGCGTACCATCTAAGTCAATATTATTTGCAAGTGTTATTGTTCTGCCTGAGAAGTTATTGCCGCCGTTTACTCTGGTAGCCAATTCTCGGAGGTCGGCGGCGGTTGCTATGCTGATGGCTTCAGCGTTCCAGTTGGCAACGGTAATTTGGGCGAACGCGCTAACAGTAAAGAGTGCTGTCAGCGCCAATGATTTTAGCAAGGCGGTTAGTTTCATTTTTAGTCTCCTTTTTGTTGTTTCGCTTTATCAAGAGCATTTTTTATTTGTAGCGGAGTGTGTGCGTGTTTTATTGAATGAATAACTGCGTGACAATTGGGGCACACTGGTATTAGTCCATCAACAGGATTTATTTCATATTCTTCGGGCATTTCAGCTATTTTCGTTATATGGTGAACGTGTATAATACCTTTCCCGATTTCACCGTAAATTTCTTCAAAATCAAATTTGCAAATTTTGCATTTATAGCCGTGGTGTTCTAAGCATTTTTTTCTCGCTTTGTAATTTCGCTCACGTTTATTTATTAACGCTTTTCCTTGCTTCCCTTCGTAAAATTTCAACAAACAATTCATTGGATTTTTTCCACGATTGTTGTTTTCATTCTGCTTGCTTACATTGTTTTCAGTTTCTTCGATTTTGCTTTCCGAAATTTGTTTGAGAAACTTTTCATAGTGGTTTAATGCTGTGTTTGGCACACCATGACTTATACGGTCATTTATGTCTTTAAATCCCTCTTTACTAATAATTTCATTCTTTTTTAAGGCAAACGTTTCAAAACTTGTGCAATTAAAAAAATTTTCATTTCCTACAAAGTTAGAAAACTCATATACCACACCTGTTTTCCCGTGAGTGTTTTTAATGGCTCTATCAATGTAATTTTGATATTCATTAGGTACACCATTGTTCTTAAGAAAGTTAGCAAACTCTTTTTCCCTTTCATCCAAATTCATTTTTTCGTACATTTCAACAGTCAATATCATAAAACACTCCATTCCTGCCGAATTTTATCGGCAAAGTTAAATTTATACTTGAAACCCATTTTTGACCAAAACAAAAAAACACGCCCCAATCCCCTTGAGTCGCCCAAACAACAACACAAAACCCCTCTCAAAAAAGAGGTTTTGATAAATAT
>WRAZ01000084.1 GCA_009779925.1 Chitinivibrionia bacterium | reverse complement strand
TACGTGTTTACAAATACTTTTCCGTAAACGTCAAACGCGGCTTCGGCGGGGGATTCGTCAAAAAACGCGTCAATCGCTCCGCTTCGCAGGAGTTCGTACGCCTCGGGATAATCGTCCACAAGAAATACTTCAAAATCTTTGGTTTTATGCCCGCGAACGTCGTCAATGGTGGTTGTGCCGTCCAAAAATGCAAGGCGCAAAGGGCGGGTTTGGGAGATTTCGCTGAGCGTGTGCGTGTTATCCAAGCGTACATATATAATACGTCGCTGAACAATATCGTCGGTCATAAAGTATTTTTTTCGCCGTTCTTCGTTCGCCGTAAGTTCTCCCGAAAAGTCGATGCTGTGGTTTTCCAGACCTTCGACCAATTCGTCCCACTCAAAAATTTGCGGGATAAACGGTATTTCGAACAACTGAGTAAGCCATTCGCAAAAAAGAGCGGTAAATCCTCTTACCACGCCGTCTTCTCCGCTAAACGCTTCCGTGCTGTAATTTGCGCCGTAAACAAACGACGTTCTGCTTCTTTGCAACGCCTCAATCGCTTCGATGTCTTCGTTTGTAATCCCGGGAATGTCTCTAAACGAGGTAAGCACCACCACGCCGTTATTGTTGTTTCTGCCGTTAACCGAACACTGTGAGCAAGCCGTAAAAACCGTCGCCGCCACAATTACGACAACAATAAAAAAGCCCATTCGCTTTAATATAGCCACAATTACCTCCCCTTAGTCGTTTTCCCCAAATCTTTTTTACACTTTTATTCTTCGCTGTTTCTCGCTTATTCCTCGCTTAAGACAAACCTGTTTCTGCCCGCCTCTTTTGCTTTGTAGAGCGCTCTGTCCGCTCTTTCAATGAACTCTTTTGCCGATATATCCGCAGTGGGAACCATAGAATTTATTCCGATACTTACCGTTATTTTTGTTTCGCCGCCGTCTTCGGTAGGAACAATCGCTTCCTCCACATTTTTGCGTATTCTTTCGGCGACCGCAATTGCTCCTTCGGCGTTTAACCCCGGCAAAAGCACGACAAATTCTTCGCCGCCCCAACGCGCTTCGTAATCAATCGAGCGCAAAAGCGACTTGGAAGACACTTCGGCAAATGTTTTCAGCGCAACGTCTCCCTGCTGGTGTCCGTGAGTATCGTTGTAGGTTTTAAATTTATCTATATCCATCAACAAAAAACTGATGTACGCGCCCTCGCGCATAGCCCTTCCCCATTCCGCGTTAAGCCGTTCTTCAAACCCGCGCCTATTGGGAATTTTTGTCAGAGGGTCTAAAAGCCCGATACGTTCAATGGTGCGCATTTGGTCTATAATTTTTATATGCGTATTAACTCTCGCCTTAACAATGGATTTAACAAAGGGTTTTGCAATATAATCGACCGCCCCCAAGAAAAACCCTTTTTCTTCGTCTTCGCTTCCTGTTAGTCCCGTAATAAAAATAACCGGAATTTTATGTGTGATTTCGGATTCTTTCAACTTTGCAATGACCTCAAATCCCGACATATCAGGCATAAGAACGTCGAGCAGTATGAGGTCGGGAACGCGCTCCTGCGCCAATTCCAAAGCCCTTGCCCCGTTCTTTGAAATCAAAAGATTATACATAGGCGACAAAATACCGCCCAGCACATCCACGTTCATTTTTTCGTCGTCCACTATAAGAATAGTGAATTCTTTTTTGCCCTCAACCATAAAACAACTCCTTAGTCAATCAAAAATCTTCTCAAGTAAAACAAAAGAGGTTTCCCGTATGACAATATACATTATGCCAACCGAGAAAAAGAATAAATGTTGCAGGTTTTTTGTTTTTATCAACCGATATCCCGTGCAAAAAGAAAGAAATCTTTCGGAAATAAGGGCGTATTGCAATACGCCCTTATTGGTTGATGTTATCTGTTTACGCCAATTCTTGTCGAATATTGATACGTCTTTCCGCTGATACCTGTTGCCTCGACAATAATTAAATACGCGCCGTTGGCGACGAAACGTCCGTTGTTATTGGTTAAATTCCAGATAATCGGCGTTTGTTGCGAGCGACCGAGGGCGGTCGCCCCTACGTTTTATCGTTTTATACCAATTCGAGATTGATGTAAATATGTTTTGCCACCGAAACTCGTTGCTTACTCCGCCGAAAGTTCTGTTCTCATTCGATTGATAAGTGCCGAGCGACGTTCTATTTGCCGGTTTTTGTTCGACCTAATGCTACAAGTTTCTGCAGAAAACTCATTGTAGTTGTCCCATCCTTCCAATACCCATCTTAAATTATTCGGATTGCCAATAGATATAGTTTCCATTAAGTCATAAATTATTGTGTTATTACTAATAGATACTGTTTCTTCAAACCTAAAAAGAATACTATTCCAACCTTTTTTTAGAGAAATATTAAAATTCGATGTTCTCAAAGTTTCCCTATAGGTTATTCCGTTCCACAACTCTTGCCAATTATAGCTTGTTCCTCTGCCGCTAACTGTTAAATTTTGGTCAACATATATAAATATTACATGCTGCCCTGTATAGTTAGTTCTATTTCCTGACCTTGATACTGTCTCCAATTCTCTATAAACTCCACTCATGGGAATGTTGAGCCATAATAACACAACTCTCGCCTCTGGATTACTTATTCTTAAATTGTCATATCCGCCACTCCAATCGTCGAAATAATCATATGCATATCCCAAATAAATGTTGCTTGGCGTTCCAACAGTGAAGTTTAATTGTCCGTTGGAAATTTCGCCGTTAACGCCAATACTGGAAAAAACAGTTCGATTTCCGGAGAATTGAGTGTATCTTACATCGGTTAACACATCATAAATGTCATCATGTGTCCAATCTCCTAACCAAACTTGTCCGCGAAGATTTAACTCTAATACACCCGAAACAGTTTCATCGCCACCATAACCGCCACCGCCGCTGGTGCCACCACCCGAACAACCGATAAAAACCAAAGCGGCTAACATCACCGCCAATACCAAGAATTTTTTGAAATTCATAAAACACCCCTTTAATTAAGATTAAACAATTACGGAGTGTTTTTTTGATAAATGAAAAAAGGCGCACTCCTTTTCCTCTGTCAATTTCCGAACCTCAGGTTATAGCCAAAACCCTATCTACCGAAAACCACGAGAAAAGAGTGTGCCAACAAAGACACGCTCTCTCTCATTTTCTCGTAGATTGAATATTGGCTATATTCGAGGTTGAGAAAATGAAAAATTCATTTTTT
>WRAZ01000083.1 GCA_009779925.1 Chitinivibrionia bacterium | reverse complement strand
CGTAAGAGCCCGAAATCACAACTCGTTTCGGGGGGGGGGGGGTAATTATTGCTGGCATTTATTCTCTCCTTTTTCCAACTTCTGCTTCGCCTTAAACAGCATCATACTCACCCTCGAAAGAATGCTCACCTCGTTATCACCCGATGTCTCGATTGACAAAAAATTCAAGTTCGGGTACATTTCTATGATTTTGCTTTGAACGCCGTCCGAAACGCCGCTTGAGGGCATACAGCCGAATGGTTTTACCGAGATAAAGCCGTCGATTTTGTCGTGATAATGGATTGCTTCCGCGATTTCCAGATTTCCCTCGCCGCCGAAAATTGACGTGTGATAATGTTCGTGTCCAAGTTTGGATAATTCGTCCAATTCGTGAATTTCAGCTTTTCCGCCGAACTGTTTTTGATTGAAGAAGAAATTAAGAAAATTATACGCTACCTTTACAAAAGCATTGGAAAAATTTTGCCGTTTTATGTAATTTTCGCAAAATTTCTTTGCTTTGTCGTCTTTTGCGTATTTTAAATGTTCGTAATATCTGTAATTTTTGCTCCAACCCTCGTAAACTCCGCGTTGAGTGAATAGTCCGGGAAGCGCTTCGCAGCCCTCGTCGGCGATAAATCTGCGCAAATCGTAATTTCCGTCGCCGTGAGCCAAGTTTGCGAAAATCTCGCCCGTAATAAAAATCAGCGGAATTTTTTTGTCGATTCTTTCAAATTTTGCAAGTTTTTTGCCCGCTTTATGCAACGCAATCGGCAATTTTATAAGATAAAGGCGGCTCTTAAACGCTTTCAAAATGTCGCTTCTGCATTCGTCGATTACTTTTAGGGCGGCTTCCTTGTCTTTGGCGTAAGGGCGAATTGCGCACTCTGCAATATGAATGAAATCGCCCAAAATGAAGCTCAAAACAAAGTGAATTTTGAAATACGGCGAAAATTTGAACGCGGAATTTTTGGGCATCGGCGGGTCTTGGATAATATCCGAGTTGAAAATTAAAACGCGAAAATCTTTGAAACCCATAGCGTTTACGACTTTCAGATATTCTTCGGGATACATTCCGTATCTGCAAGGTCCGCATTGTCCGCCGCCGCCGAGAATTATGTATTTTTCGACGATTTCTTCTTTGCTCAAACCCTCTTCTTTTTCGATGCGCAGGAGCTCGTCAATAAAAGTGCCCAGCGTAAAATACACGGGATTGCACTGCATTCGCGTTCCGTATTCGCGCCCCGTTAAAAAATGGTCTTTTGTGTGATTGCCCAAATCGCGATACTTGTAGCCGCAACGATGAAAATACGCCTGCAAAAAGAACGATTTGTTTTCTTCAATCATATTGTAAAGAATGGTGGCTTTTTTCTTGTCTTTTTTATCCCAAGTCGGGTTTTTGAAGCCCGTCCACTGCTCTTTTTTAACGAATTTCGGCGGATTTATTTTTATCATTTTTGTTTTCCTCCCAAAAATTCCCTCTCATACTCTTTCAAAAAGTAATCAGCTGTCTCTATCCGAATTTTGAATGTCGAACTCGGTTTGTTTTGGTCTATATCGTGAAAAATAAAATGCGGCGTTTCGGAAGCGTCCAAAATTTGGTCAACATAATTGTAAGTCGGGGCGTCGTGTCCGCATTTGAAAGACGATAAGTCCACAACCGCCAAATTCGGGTGGCGCGCGGCGATTTTTGCCGCCCAAACTTTGTGATTTGTGTTTCGGTTAAAATTTCTAAACCATACGTCTGTAATTTTTCTGCCGTCCTCGTCTCGTTCAAAGAGTTGCGACAAAAATTCGCTGTCCGTCGGAATTGACTCAATCGTGAAAATCGGATAGCCGCATTTGCGAAACTCCTCGGGAATTCTGTGATTAAGCCCGAAATCGTGATGATACGGGTGTCCTATAAGCAAAATTCCCACGCGGTTTTCTTCAATTAAAACGTTCATTGTTTCCGCAAACAAATCTCTTTGTTTTGTCAAATATTTGTTTAGCGCAATAACGCCGTTGTTAAACGCAAAAGCGTTTTCGTCGCGGGTTATTTGCAGTTTTTCGGCAAAATATTCATACATTTTATCGCAGGCTTCAACAAATCTGTCCATATTCAGCGACGGGTCAAAATATTCGATGTTTTTTTCTTTGAAAATGTTTCTGTCTTTTGTGAAAACCGCTTCCACAACTTCGGGCGTTCCCATTTGAATAACGCAGGCGGTGTTGCCGAGCGTGCATTCAATATCCGTGGTTAAATTTGTAATTATAGGAAAAAATATTGCGTCCACGTCTTTTTTGTTTAATAATTGCCAAATGTGCGCAGGAGCGACTTTTGCGGGAAAACACGGGTCAATCGCGCCCCATTTGTTGCCGTTTTCCCACAATTTCTGACTTGTAAAATCCGAAAAAACAACGTTTATTCCGAGCGTTTCAAAATATGCGGTAAAAAGCGGCGCAAAATAAAACATATTCAACAATTTCGGAATGGCAACCGTGCGAATTTTGCGGTCTTGTAGGGGCAAATCATCATTTGCCCTATTGCAATTCGCCGTATTGTTATTTGTTCCGTCGTCATTTGTCGAATTGTCGGCGGTTTGGCAATGCAAGGGCGAAAGATGTTTCGCCCCTACGGAACCTCGTTGGAACGGCATTTCCCACTCATCTTTTGGCACAATTCTTTCCGAAAATTTGGGATAAAACGTGTTTTTGTCGATTTCTGCGCCGTGTTCGGGCAGTTTTTCGTATTTGTAATGTGAAAACGCGTCAATTGCCGCAATTTCCGAAATATCGAGGTTTTTCGTATAAACTTCTTTTTGCTTTTGTTGCTTTCCTTTAACAACCTTACTGTCTTCGGAAGAGCCCAATTCGCAGGCGTATCCCGATATAAATAAAATTGCTTCGTCGGCGGGGACGAGCGTCGCCTTTATTTCCGTAAAGGTGCGTTTACAGTGCATATTGCATTTTTTGCACACCGTACTTTCGTCGTTTTTTGTTGTAAATTCAATATTTGCCGCGGCGTTTATGCCTATGAATTTGCTGTCGCCGATTATGTTTTTTCTTGCTTCGAGCGCGGCGCCGACCGCTCCTGCAATTCCTGCGTATTTATGGACGAAGATTTCGGCGTTTTCGACTTTTCGCTTAATGAAATCAACCTGCGATTTTACCGCCGCCAAGTTTTTTTGCGTTCCGCCCTGAAGCACAAATTTTTTGCCGAATTTTGACAAATTGCTTTCTTGCACGACGTAATTCCAAAT
>WRAZ01000082.1 GCA_009779925.1 Chitinivibrionia bacterium | reverse complement strand
TGGACCTTGCCGCAGAACTTGCAACTTCCGTGTATGCTCCCGCCGCAGGGACGGTTATTGCGACGCGCAACGATGTATATTACGGCAAAACCATAAGAATCAGACACACTAACAATTACGAAACATTTTATGCGCATTTGGGAGCGGTATTGGTAACGGTCGGACAAAACGTAAACCGCGGAACACGAATAGGCACCGTCGGTCAAAGCGGCTGGACGACAGGTCCCCACTTACATTTTTCCATAATCAGAAACGGAGTTTATGTTGATCCGCTGCTTTATAATTTTACTTTGCTGTATGGCAATTAACAGCGCCGTTTTCGCCTTTGTCGAAGAGGAAAACGCTGCGCCGCGAACACATCTTTCTCGCAGAGCCAAGGAAAGAGCCACTTTGAATTCGCCTTATGCGCTTGATATTTCAAACGATTTGCTGACAAAAAGGCAACAGCTGATATTGGGAATTGTCGTTCTTAATCAGCGGTTTCATACGTTTCGGGAAGAGGGATACGCGCATTTTCTGAGGGAACTTTTAAGGATTACCGAATTCAGCGACGAGGAAGCGGTTAAAATAATAAATCAATATGCGGGCAGACCGGAAAGATGGCAGGCGTTTTTACAGGAAATACGGGAGACTTTACTTGCGACGGGAACAAATAATGACGAATAAATATACAAAACCAAAAGAGAAAATAATTCTTCGCGAATACGATGAAAAACTCGTTTCCAAAGTTGAAAGCGCGCTGAACGTATCGACAATGTTCGCCCAAATACTTGTGGGGCGCGGACTTGCCGACTTTGAACAGAGCAAAGATTTTTTTAATCCCGCCCTCGAAAACTTACACGACCCTTTTTTGTTTGAGCAAATGAACGCCGCTATTCAGCGTATAATTATGGCAAAAGAAACAAACGAAAAAGTCGTTATTTACGGCGATTACGACGTGGACGGAATTACGGCGACAACGCTTATTTTGCGAGTTTTGCAAAAAATGGGAATAAAGACCGACTATTATCTTCCCGACCGCCTTACGGAAGGCTACGGAATGTCCAAAAACAGCATTGAAACCATAATAAAAAGCGGCGCAAAATTGATTATTTCTGTGGACTGCGGCATAACCTCCGTCGATGAATGCGAATACGCAAAACGCCGCGGGGTCGATATGATTATAACCGACCATCACGAGCCCAAAGACGAACTTCCCGACGCGGTCGCCATAATAAATCCGAAATCGACAGGCGAAAAATATCCCGACAAAAACCTTGCGGGAGTGGGTGTTGCGCTAAAATTAGCCCACGCGCTTTGCATAACTCTGAAAACCGACGAATTTTGGAAAGACGAATTGGACTTGGCGGCTTTCGGAACAGCGGCGGACATAGTTCCTTTGGTCGGCGAAAACAGAATTATAGCGACTTTCGGCTACAAAAAAATGCGCGAAAAACCAAATCTCGGACTTAACGCTCTGATGACAGCGCAAAAAATGACGGGGCGCAGCAACATTACGACAAACGATGTCGTTTTTAAGTTGTCGCCGTCCGTAAATGCCGCAGGGAGGCTCGGCGACCCTCAAATCGGCGCAAAACTTTTCTTGTCGCAAAGCCAAAGCGAGTGCGAAAAATACGTAGAAATGCTTGTGAAAAACAATAACGAGCGGCGCGAAATTGAAGACGGCGTTTGCAAAGACGCATTTTCGGTAGTAGAAGAAAGCATAGATTTTGAACGGGAGTTTGCTGTAGTCGTCGCCAAAAAAGGCTGGCATTCGGGAATTTTGGGAATAGTCGCCGCACGTCTTGTAGAGCGTTTTTGCCGTCCCGCAATACTTTTTAACATTGACGAAAACGGCATAGCGCACGGCTCGGCGCGAACATTCGGCAACTGCGATATTTTGGCGGCGCTGACCGAATGCAGCGACATTTTGCTTGAATTCGGCGGACACAAAGCCGCGGCAGGCGCAACGCTCAACGAAAAAAACTTGGACGCGTTTCGCAAAAGATTCAACGATGGAATTCAAAAACAAGTCAAAAACATTGACGAATTAGTTCCGATTGTTTATGCCGACGCGGAAATAAGCGTTGCACAATTAACCCCGAAATTTTTCACAAACCTGAAAAGAATAGAGCCGTTCGGTCCTCAAAATATGCGCCCGACTTTGGTAGCGCGAAATCTAAACCACAAATTTCCGCCCAAAGCAATAGGAAAAAACAGCGAACACCTGAAACTGTATATAAGCGGCAACGGATTTTCGATAGACGCGGTAGGTTTCGGCTTTGGAAATCGCATAGAAGAAATCAAGAACGCGAAAAATTTCACGCTTTGCTTTGTTTTAGGCGAAAACACCTATATGGGAAAAAGCGAATTGCAAATGGAAATTCGTGGGATTGAGTGTTGAAGCGCGTAGGGGCGTATTGCATACGCCCTGTTGTTTGTACGGCATTGTAATTTTGGGCGTATGCAATACGCCCCTACAATTACCCTAACAAATTCTCTAATTCTTTAACAGCATCACCTATTTTGGCGGGATTTTTGCCGCCTGCTTGGGCTTTCAGCGGGCTTCCGCCGCCGCCGCCGCCTACGATTGTTGCCGCCGCTTTCACCAAATTACCGCACAATATTCCGTTTGCATTTGCTGTTTTGTCGGCGCTTGCGGCAATCATAACTGCTCCTGCCACTTCGGCAATCAAACATACTGCGACGTTTGTTAAGTTTCTGCTTGTAATAATTTCGGAAATGCTGTCGTGGGTTGCGGTGAAGATTTCTTTGCTTACTTCGCCCAAGTTTTCTACTGCGAAATTTACTTTGCCACTTTTGAGCGAGGAGATTATTTTTTCCGCGCCGCCTTTTGCCGCATTTAAGTTTGCTGATTTTACTTCGTTTTCGAGGGCTTTGATTTTTTGGCGCATATCTTCTATTTTGTCGAGAATGTTGTCGTTTTGGCATTTGAGCGCTGTTGTTATTTCCGATAAAACTTCGCCTTGTTTTTGGCGCAACTTTATTGCTTCAAAGCCCGTGATTGCTTCTATTCTCCGCACGCCTGCCGAAACCGAGGCTTCACTCAAAATCGCAAAACTGCCAATGTCGCCTGTTCTTTTGGCGTGTGTTCCGCCGCAAAATTCTGCGGAGAAATCGCCGATTTTCAACACTCTAACACTGTCGCCGTATTTTTCGCCGAAAAGCGCTTTTGCGCCGCTGGCTTTTGCTTCTTCTATTCCCATTTCGGCGGTACATACGTCAATGTTTTGCAATATCCACGAATTAACAAGGTTTTCGATTTTTTCGATTTCTTCTTTTGAAGTCGCCTGAAAATGTGTGAAGTCAAAGCGGACTTTTCCGTCTTCGACTTTGCTTCCCGCCTGCGAAACGTGGCTGCCCAAAACCTGCGTTAATGCCGCCTGCAACAAGTGCGTTGCCGAGT
>WRAZ01000081.1 GCA_009779925.1 Chitinivibrionia bacterium | reverse complement strand
TGTAAAAATAATTTATGCCATCGCCGTATATTATGATTTTTGAAAATCAATAATTTTTCTTTAACGGCATAATGTATTTTTGTATAAAGAAAAGGAGAAAATATGCCCCAGAAAATAGAAATAGCATTGAAAGCTGATTTGTGCGAATATTCTAAATTGTTGCTCGGAATAGAAAAGCTTATTGAAAATACAAGCAAAAATGCGGCGATATACTTAAATGTGGAAATAAGCCGAACTTATTGGGCAATTGGAAATTATATTATCTCCGAAATTAAATATGAGCCATATTCAAAGCACGGACAAGAAATTCTTGCAACTCTGTCGCAGGAATTAACACAAAAATACGGAAAAGGTTATTCGTATTCAGCTCTGACAAGAATGATAAAAGTAGCGCAAGCATACGATAAAGAAAAGTTTGCGACACTGTCGCAAACTTTAACTTGGAGCCACTTTATAGAATTTGTCGGCATTGAAAATCCTGTTAAAAGGTTGTTTTATCAACAAATGTGCGCGCTTGAAAACTGGAGCATAAGAACCCTGCGGCAAAAAGAAGACGCTATGCTTTTTGAGCGAACTGTTATTGCCGCACAGCCCGATGAAACGATAAAAAAAACATTGCAAAATGTAAACAACGCTAATTTAAGTCCCGATTTAGTATTCAAGAACACATACATTCTTGATTTTCTGGGATTAAACGGATTTTTTTCTGAAAAAGACCTTGAAAATGCCATTCTTTATCAATTAGAAAATTTTATTTTGGAATTAGGGCAGGGCTTCGCATTTATGGAGCGGCAAAAACGCTTGTCTATTGACAGTGTTGACTATTATCTTGATTTGCTTTTTTATCACCGTAAGCTAAATCGTTTAGTTGCGATTGACTTGAAACTTGGAAAATTTAAGCCCGAATACAAAGGGCAAATGGAATTGTATTTGAAATATTTGCAAAAATACGAGAAACAACCGCACGAAAACTCACCCATTGGTTTACTACTTTGCAGTGAAGGAAACTCCGACCACATTGAGTTGTTATTATTGGGCGAAGAGAACATAAAAGTAGCGCAATATCTGACGGTTTTGCCCGACAAGCAATGGTTTATTGATAAACTGAACAAATCAATCGCCATCGCACAGCAACACTCAATATGCAAACAATAAAATTAGAGCTTGGCTTTTTGAAATAGTCAAAATGGAGAAAAAATAACGAAAGGAAATTCGCGCTATGCAATACCACACCGACCCCAAAAGCGGCAACGAATTATCAGTTCTCGGATTTGGATGTATGCGTTTTCCGCGCGTTCGGGGGAAAATTGACTTTGCCGAGTTCGAGAGAATGTTTGTTAACGCTGTAAATTCGGGAATAAATTATTTCGATACCGCGTTTATTTATCAAAACAGCGAAGAGATGATGGGGCGCATAATATCCAAACATAATTTGAGAAAAAAAATATTTTTAGCGACAAAACTGCCGATTTTTCTGTGTAAAACATACAAGGACTTCGATAATTTTTTTGAAAAATCGCTCGCCCGCCTGCAAACCGATTATATTGATTATTATTTAATGCACATGGTAGCAACGCCTGAGCAATGGCAAAAACTTTGCGATATCGGCATAGAAAAATGGATAGACGAAAAGCAATCACTCGGCAAAATAAAGCAACTCGGTTTCTCGTTTCACGGCAAACGCGACGATTTTTGTAAGATAATCGATATGCGCAACTGGGATTTTACGATGATACAATACAACTACTTGGACATCAATAATCAAGCGGGAATTGCGGGACTGAAATATGCATACTCAAAAAATATTCCCGTCTTTATTATGGAGCCGCTTTTGGGTGGTCGGCTGAGCAACCCGAAAAGATTGCCGCCAAAAGTCCGCGATATTATGAAAGAAGCAAATCCCGACCGAAGTCCCGCAAACTGGGCGCTTTCGTGGCTTTGGAACCACCCCGAAATTTCGCTTGTGCTTTCGGGAATGAGCCGCCAAAGCGACATCGACGAAAATATAAAACTCGCCGAAATTTGCACGCCGAACTCAATGTCGCCGCAGGAAATCGAAGTTATAGAAAAAGTAATTGAGGCGTTCGGCGAAACAAACGAAATTCCCTGCACGGGCTGTAATTACTGTATGCCTTGTCCGCGCGGCGTAAATATTGTGGGAAGTTTCACCTGCTACAATAATTTGGCATTTTCAAGAAAATTCAGCGTTTTAAGGCGATATATTCAAGAAACAGGCGTACTTGCAACCGAAAAAGGACTTGCTTCGTCGTGCAACGGCTGTAAACAATGCGAAAAACACTGCCCGCAAAGCATAAAAATAAGCGAAGAATTAAAAAAAGTGAGCAAACGCATAGAGCCGTTTGGATTTAGAGCGTTGATGAGAGCAGTGCGGTTTTTTATGAAAGCAAAGAGCAACAAGAAACAGGGCAAATAATCATTCGCCCTGTTTTAATTTAATATAATCAATAAATCTTCCCAATCGCCTTTAAGATTTCTGTTTCCAAGCGCTTATCACACTGCCTGTAATGCGAGAAAGTCATTGTGTAAGTCGCTCTTCCTTGCGAAAGCGAGCGGATTTGCGTTGCATATCCGAACATTTGCGCGAGCGGCGATTCCGCGTGAATAAGGCGGCGCATTCCCTCCATATCGATGCCTTTTACAAGCCCGCGGCGGGTGGTTATGTCGTTAATAAGCGCGCCTACAAATTCTTCGGGAGACACTGCTTCTACGCTCATAATCGGCTCCAAAATTACCCCGCCTGCGTTTATGCACGCCTGCCTGAAAAGCATTGAGCCTGCGATTTTGCAGATTATTTCGGTGGTTTCCGTTTCGTGGGGTTTTAATTTTTCGAGCGTTGCTTTAATTCCGATTACGGGAAAGCCCGCTTTTTCGCCTGCGGAAAGTGATTCCATTATTCCCTCTTTTACTGCTTCTATAAAATTGGCGGGAATATTTTCGTCGGTAATTTTGCTTTCAAAAACAACGCTTTTTGATACGTCTTCGAGCGGCTCAACTTTAATTTGAATTTCTACGCTCTGCTCTTTTTTATCGACAAGTCGTTGGAAGTTCTCCGATACGGTTGCCTCGCCGAGGATTGACTCGCGGTATGCCACCTGCTGTTTGCCCGTATTTACCTGAACGCCGAATTCGCGCTTTAATCTGTCCACCAGAACTTCAAGGTGCAATTCACCCATTCCCGACAAAAGCCGCTGTCCTGTTTCGCGGTTTTCGCTTACTTCGCAGGTGGGGTCTTCGTCTTGCAAGTGAGAAAGCGCGTTTAACATTTTTGCTTCTTCTTCGGCGTTTTTGGGTTCAAGCGAGACTGAAATCACGGGTTTTGCGAAGTCCAAGCCCTCAAATGCAATGGGAAAATCTTCGTCGCAAAGAGTATCGCCTGTCGCCGTCCATTTCAGCCCGACTACTGCGACAATATCGCCAGCCGAAACTTCTTCTACTTGCGTTCTTTTGTCGGAGTGCATCTTAAAAAAGCGCGTAATTTTTTCTTTTTTGCCGTTTCGCGGGTT
>WRAZ01000080.1 GCA_009779925.1 Chitinivibrionia bacterium | reverse complement strand
ATTGGAATGCGCCGAGAAAAAGAACGAATAGCCATAAACATGCTGAAAAAAGGCATGTCAGTCGATGAAGTTGCTGAATTGACAGGTCTCTTTGTCGATGATGTTTTGCGTTTGGAATACTAGCACTAAAAGAAAGGTTGCTCAATGACAGCAGAAACGACAATTTTAGCATTCGCGATATTGGCTTTAACTAAATCCAACGCCATTCTCCACGCCCCAACAACCGCGAACACATTCGCGAAATCACCTGTGTTTACCCCCCCCCACCGCATAACTCGTTGATTTGCAGGCACTTATGTAAGTTAAATAAAAGCAATACACGAAGTCAAGTTTCAAAATATATTTATGAAAACCTCTTTTTTGAGAGTGGTTTTCTTGTTCGGCGGCTCAATGATTTTGGGTGGTCTTTGGTTGGTTTGGGTAAACGGGGTGAATTATGAATGAAATATTTATTGCACTTATAGGTTTACTTTCAGGACTAATAGGTGCTTTTATTGGTGCTAGAACTGCAAATCAAAAAAATTATTCACAAACGGTTTCTATGCATAGGTTAGATTGGATGGATAATTTGTATGATGATATTGGTGTTATGCTTGGAGCAATAGAGGTATTGCGAAACGCTAATACCGAAGAGGAAAAAAACAAATATAATTACAAATACAATAAAGCGAGGGCACTTGTTTTATCAAAACTTAACAGAAAAGAAGATAAGCACCAAATAATGTTTATGCTCATAGTTAAATTGGACAACTTTAAAGACAGTTATAGCGATAAAGAATATTTTGCTGTTAAAGAGTCGATTTTGGAAAGTATGTCGCAGGTTGGTAAAGAGGTGTGGGAAACAGTGAAACAAGAAACGAAATTAGTTGGAGGTAAAACAAGTGTCTAATAGGGAAAAATGCAACGAATGTATTATGGGTAAGAAAAACATTATATCTTGTAATGTTGCAATGTTCAAAATTGGAGCATTTGCAATATTTGTGTTTATCGTAATGTTTGCAATGCTTTTGTTTTCTAATACGGATATTACAATAATAAACACTCAGGCACAATCTAAAGTTAATCTTTTTAGTTTTTTCGCGTTTACGTGTTCTATAATTATACTTGTAGTGCTTTACAAGTTATTAAAGTTGCGTAGTAAATTAGATTACAAAATAAAAGAAAAAGAGAAAAATCTTGATAATTTAACAACTTTATATGAATTACTCTATAATACAAAAAAAGGAGACCAATAATGAAAACCAACAATCTACTTAAACCCCTGGCGATAGCCCTAACAATCGCCACAAACCTATGGGCATTCACCGGCGGCGACGGTTCCGCCGCCGCCCCGTTCGTCATCTCAACGCCCGAACACCTGAACGCGGTGCGCAACAACTTAACGGCGCATTATCGTCTTGCTAACAACATCGCTCTCACAGGAGAGTGGGTGCCGATACCGGAATTTCAAGGAACATTCGACGGAAACGGGCGAACTATCAGCGGAATTACAATAAACAACTTGAGCGCAGACGGTAATCTTGGATTTTTCGGTTTTATTGGCAACAGTGGAGTAGTGCGGAGTTTGTCTGTTGAAGTAAGTATTATCGGCGGTAATTTGGCAGGGGCGATTGCGGCGGTAAACAGAGGGACGATTGAGGAAGTTCGTGCTTCGGGTAGCGTTTGGGCGCCGACGGTTGGCGGATTGGTTGCGGAAAATCGAGGGACTATTCGCAATTCTCACACTTCTGTTTTAGTGCAAATAGTTGCGGTAGTCGGCACGGCTGATTTTCCGCTTTCGACTACTCTTCCGTTAAATCCTGTTGAAGGTCAAGGAGTGCGGCTTATTGTAAGGGGTATTTACATTGACTTAATTTATGTGGCACCGGGGACATTTATGTTTGGCGCTTGCGCCTCAACAGCTCCTGCGACAGTCGGTAGCAGTCATACAATAAGCACCGGATTTTGGATAGGTAAATATCCTGTAACGCAAGCGCAATATCAGGCGGTAATGACAGGGCACCCTACATTAAGCGCCGTTCCGTCGAATTTTAGAGGTGGGGCGGCAGTCGGCTCTACTAACTTGCCTAATAATCCTGTTGAGCAAGTAAGTTTTAATGATATAACTTCTGCTGATGGCTTTTTAGCGCGTATCGGCGCAAGATTACCTACGGAACACGAATGGGAATTTGCGGCACGTGGTGGAAATCGTCGAGGTGGCAATAACGGAGGAGTGGATTTTATTTTTGCAGGGAGTGATATAGCAACAGAAGTAGCTTGGCATATCGCAAACATAATCAGTGTCTGGCAACCGCAACCAGTTGGAGATCTTGCACCAAATGAATTGGGTATCCACGATATGAGCGGAAATGTGTGGGAATGGACGAATACTATAGATTGGGGCTCTCTTCGCGTGATTCGCGGCGGCTGTTGGTCCAATGCCGGGGGGTACACGCCGGTTGCTTTTCGGGGCAACCTCGGCAACCCTGACCGCAGGTGGAGCAACTTCGGGTTTCGGGTGGCTCTCTCCCCGCAATTCTAACACTTGCTGTTCGGGGGGGGTTGGCTCTTTCTTTGAGTTGAAAAAAATCCGATTTGGCGCTGTGTGTTCGTTGCGAGCGTGAGCCGCTGCGAATACTCAGAGACAAATTGTAAGACAAAAAGAGAAAAAAATTAAACAAAGGAAATAATATGGAACTAAGTAAAAACACTAATGTTTTTCAGCGAAACAAACAGAAGTTCATCATCTTACTACTCGCAATAGCAGTAGCAACAGCAATGGCAAACACCGCCACGGGCGGCGGTGCTGTAGGTGTAAACTTCGGCACTATCGAAAACAGTTATTCGACGGGTAGTATTTGGGTAAATAGTTTATCCGCACAATCTACTATCGGCGGACTTGTCGGACAAAACCAAGGCGGCACCATCACCAACTCGTTCTTCGACAGCCAACGAAGCGGCAGAAACGACAATGACGGCAGAGGCACTCCACTCACCACCGAGCAAATGCGCCAACAAGCAACCTTTGCCCAATGGAATTTGCACAGCATTTGGAGAATGGATGCGCAGATGTATAACGGCGAGCCGTTTTTGCGAGCGTTTTATCCGCTCATTCACGCTCAATTCACCATTGAAGGACAACGAGCGACGGTAAGCCCTGCTTCCTCAATCTTTGTATTGCCTTACACGGGAATAATGCTCCACACAGGAAGCCCAATTCAACCGACCGTGCAAATTGAATACAACGGGCAATCTCTTACTCTCGACACAGATTTTCGGCTTGAATTTGAAAATAATACCAACGCCAACAATACAACTCCTGCGAGAATGCGAATTATCGGTATGGGAGATTATGCGGGAATAACGCTTGGGTATAACTTTTTTATCACCAATCAAAGAGGTATAACACTAGGAAATGTTTCAGCCATTCCAAACCAAACGCATACAGGTACGCCGATAAGACCTGATGTTGTAATAAGAGATTTCAACAATACTGTAATACTCCAAGAGGGTGTTGATTACGAACTCAACTACACCAATAACACAAACATCGGAACGGCAACAATCGAAATTATCGGTATTGGAGATATTTACACAGGATTCAGAACGGTAAATTTCAGTATTGTTCCACCTGTCGATACATATCAAATAAACGCTCAAAATACAACAATTTCGGGCATACCGACCTCGGTGGCGTTCAACGGACAAGCGCATATTCCGAGTATCACGGTTAATCATACGCCGCACGGTCTGTTGGTTGAAAACGAGCAT
>WRAZ01000079.1 GCA_009779925.1 Chitinivibrionia bacterium | reverse complement strand
CTGCCGAGTTTTTGAAGTATGGGAAAATACCTCCAACAATCGGCTTTGAAGAATTTGAGGGGGAAGAACAAATCAGTGTCTCAAGTATAGGTAGGGGCGAAGAAACTTTCGCCCCAATACAAGACAACACTATTTTATGCCTCTCCGCAGGTTTCGGCGGAATAAATACGGCGGTTATACTACGCAAGATACCTTATTTCTCTGCCGGAAAATTTGTTTGAAACTAAAGAATTGCGTTGGCTTAATCTTAGCGTTTTTGCTGTTTCTCCATCTATAACTCCTACCAAATTGTCCACCCAGTCGTCCATAGAAAATGCCTGCGAACTCAATTCTTCGGCGCTTGCCGCTAATTCTTCGCTTTGGCTTGCATTGGCTTGGGTTAAGGCGTCCATACTTACGACTGCGCTGTTTACTTGAGCCACACCACGCGCTTGCTCTTCGGCAGCCGAGCTTATTTCGGCAACTATGACCGACGCTTTATTTGACGCTTCCGTTATTTTTTCGATTGTAATAGCCGTATCTTTCGCCAAATTTACGCCTTGCAAACTGCTTTTTTGCGAACTTTCAATCAATTCCGCCGTCTTTTTTGCACTTGCCGCACTTCTCTGAGCCAAATTTCTCACTTCTTCCGCAACAACCGCAAAACCTTTGCCCGCCTCTCCCGCTCTTGCCGCTTCGACCGCCGCATTAAGCGCCAAAAGATTGGTTTGGAACGCAATTTCGTCAATATCCTTAACGATTTTTGCCGTTTCGTCGCTCGATTGTTGTATTTCGATAACCGCGCTTTGAAGACGATCCATCGCCGTTTGGCTTTCCTTCGCTTTTATTACGCTGTCCTGAACAAAAGCGTCTGCGTTTTTTGCGTTGTCTGCGGTTTGCTTTGTCATTGAGGTAATTTCGTTAAGAGAAGCGGAAATTTCCTGCAAATTCGCCGCCTGTTCGCTTGCTCCGCTCGCCATAGATTGAGCCGCTTTTGATATTTCGTTTGAAGCAGTCGTTACTTGTTCGCTACCCGAAGAAAGCCCTTTTATCGCGGTTGAAACACATTTTACTATGGAACGAACAATTGTTATGCAGAGAAAAACACCCGAAACAAGCGCAATCGCAAGCAATACCACGGTAATTACGATGCTTCCGCTCATATTTTTTACCGTAATCTCCGCCTTTTGGGAGTTTGATGTGACAACGTTGGAAATCAAATCCTCCACGTATTCGCTGAGCATAACCGTTTCTTGAACTTGTTGCTGAAAATACCGGTCTCTTTCTTCTTGCAATTTTACGAATAAGGCAAATTGTTCAAGGTAGTTTTGCATTGTGCCGACCAATTTATTTACGTCGTTTTTGAAAGCGGCGCCAAGCGTTTCCGAAGTCAAAATTTTATTTACAAAACCGAGGTCTTCATCGACTTCTTTGTAAATGTTTTTCAATCCGTTTGTGTCGTTTGTGTATAAAACCTTATTAAAGCCTATAACCGTTTCCGCCACGCTGCCTATAAAATCGAACATAACATCCCTGTCTTTTACAGTCGAACTGTTTATATTAGCGTCTCTGTCTCTGTCCATTTTGGCTTTAATATCGGAAATTTCCACTATAATTTGCGAGCCGGTCGGAATAAGCCACTTCTTTAATTCGTTTTGTTTTACCCCGGCTTCAAACACAAAGTCGGAGTTCGTTCTCAAAGACTTTTCGACCTCTTCGAGTTTCGGCATTTTGCCTTGGAAATACGGTAAAGCCGCTTTGTTTCCAAGCGAATTCAGCAAATCGTGGGCATTTTGGAATTCGCGCTCAATTTGATTAAACGCGTCTTTCGCCCTTTTTGCTGTTTCGGGACTGGAAGAGCGCGCAAAATCTTGAATTTCGGTGCATAAATATCCCTTTTGGGACAGTATTCCCGTGGAAATTTTGATTGCAGGAAGCGCTTGGTTGGCGGTTTGGTCGGACGCCGTTTTTGCACCTTGCATTTGAATGACGACGACTATTCCGAGAATAGCCATAAGCAGCAATAAAACAGTTGCGAGCGCGTTAATTTTTGCACTCAGTTTAAGATTGTTAAGCATAACAAACTCCTTTTTGTTAATGTAAAAAACACCAATAGTTCAATTAGATTTTTTTGCCATACCCCTCAATAATAATATGCAAAAAGGCAGTTTTGATGTCTTTTGCACTAAGCAACACAGCAACCGGACTGCGCAAGTCCCTAAGAAAGTGAACGGCAACACCCAATCTTTACCATTCACCGGCTTATTTCCCTAAAAATATAAGCACCAATATATTATCGGCATTTTTACAGCAAAACTTTAGAAAAAATAATAAAAAATCTGCATTTTTTTGCAAATAAACAGAAAAAAGAACGTGTCTCGCTTAAAATTGATAGCGGTGGTTGCATGTCTTGGGATGCCGACCCGAATGTTGACAGTTCTGTTGTGTGGAACAACCATTTGGACTTATGCTCTGATAGTTGTTATATATACAGCAAGGAATTTGCGTAAAACAGCGTATTTCTTGATGAAAATGCACGATTTTCACAAAAAAAAAAATAATCTCGTAAATAATCAAAAACAAAACATATTTTCCCTATACCACAAGTTGTAGAATTGTTGGAACTATTCCGATAATTCAGCAATTTTTATTATTCAATAGATACAGGTAAACAACCCTTGTCGGTTGTTCTGCCGACCTGTATCTGTTGATAGTATGGAACAATTCTACAATTTGTGGTAAAATTATGAATTATCGGCAGAACAGCCTTTTCCACTGTTCTTGCTTAATTTTACTACTTTAACGAGGAGGTTGTTATGAAAAAGTTTCTTAGAATATTGGCAGCAATATTAGTTGCAGTTGGTATCGTTCGGACGCATACAATTAATGCCGGCGACATTCAAGATATTCAATCGTTAAGCGAGAATATCGAAAGTTATGAGGTGCCGCCGCCAAAAACTTACAGAGATATTTTAACGGAGGCAGGGCTGTATTATTCTGCTTCTGGTGAAACATTGAGTAATTTGCGCTTCATAAGGTGGGTTGGATACGGTTTCTCTACAAATTTCGGCTTAGGTCTTATGTATCCGATAACGTCTTTTTTGTGTATCAGAGGAGAAATTTCGTATATGACCACCGAATTTGCAGACAGTGTTGTCGGATTTAGAGGGTTTAAGTATGCCATATTAGACACTGCTACGACTATGACAGTGCCGATTTTACTCAATATTATGATTCGTCCGGGTAATTTTATGTTTGATTTGTATGGTGGCGGCAGTTTTTTCGGTAATAAAGAAATTTCGGCATTTATGTATGGAATGTCTGTTGGGCACAAAGTCGGTAAAATCGGATATTTATTTACAGATGCTCGTTTGGGATTTGGGTTAGGCGAAAGATTTCAATCGTTCGGTATTGGCTATGAATTTAGAATACCCCGAAACCGCCACCCGTAAATCGTATTTCGCTTAAATTTGCGGGGCATTTATTGAAGAAAAGTGAGAAACCGTGGTATTTTCAACCAAAATTTCACAAAAAACAACAAAATTCAACTTTTTTCAAATTTACCCTTGACAGCGCCCTTGGCAATAACGTAATTTCTCCTCGCTTAATTGATAAAACGCTGAAACAAACGGGATAAAATTAAGTAGAGACAAAAAAGTTCTTTGATAAGATTATGATGTATGCGAGTGGGTCACTTTGAAGAAAAAAGTGTAGAGCGAAAAATGGAACAAATGTGTAATAATAAAAATATTATGGAGAGTTTGATTCTGGCTCAGAGTGAACGCTAGCGGAGTGCTTAATACATGCAAGCCGGACGGTTGTAGTAATACGACAGTGGCGCACGGGTGAGTAACACGTAAATAACCT
>WRAZ01000078.1 GCA_009779925.1 Chitinivibrionia bacterium | reverse complement strand
TGTAGGGGCGGGGTTTGCCCGCCCTGAAAACAGAACGAACGGCGATTTGGGCGGGCAGACCCCGCCCCTACAAAACGCAATCGTCTGGAATTTGCAAAACCAATCAGGCAGATTTGTCGCCAACGGCACATATTTGGTGATAGTTGAGGCAACGGGTATCAGCGGAAGAAGATTTACCTATTCGGCGAGAATTGGGATAAATAGGTAAAAAAAAATTAGTTTTTTCTAAATTTATCAAGAGACGACTTTCAGTCGTCTCTTTTTTTCTCCGCCGACATCACCGTCTGCTCCATAAGCGTGGCGATTGTCATCGGTCCCACTCCGCCGGGGACGGGGGTGTAGGCGAAACTTCGCGCGGCGCAATTTTCCAAATCTATGTCGCCGCATTTTTCGGCGGGATGATAACCCGCGTCAATAACCACCGCGCCGTCTTTTATCCAATCGCCTTTTATTAAACGGGGTTTTCCTACTGCGCCTACGATTATGTCGGCTTGTTTTATGATTTCGGGCAGATTTTTTGTCTGCGAATGACAAATTGAGACTGTGGCGTTTTTGTTCAGGAGCATCATTGCGGCGGGTTTGCCTAAGATGGCGCTTCTTCCGACGACGACCGCGTTTTTTCCTGCGCAGTCGATACCGTAATGGTCGATTAAGCGCATAATTCCGCCGGGGGTTGCGCTTCCAAAGACCTTTTCGCCCATCGACATCTTGCCGAAGCCCAAGCTTGTGACCCCGTCCACGTCTTTTTCCAAAGCGATTTTATCGAACGCCGCGCGCTCGTCTATTTGTTTGGGAACGGGATGTTGAAGCAATATCCCGAAAACGTTTTCGTCGCGGTTAAGATTATCGATTACCGCCAAAAGCTCGTCGGTTGTGGTTTCCTCGCCGAGTTCGATTTTTCGCGGCTCAAGACCCACCCGAACGCAGGCGTTTCCTTTCATTTTCACGTAAGTTGCGCTTGCAGGGTCGCCTCCGACCAGAATTGTCGCAAGAACGGGCGACTTTCCCCCGTTTTTCTCTTTTATCTTTGCCACTCGGATTTTAAGGGCAAGTTCTATCTCGCCCGCCAATTTTTTTCCGTCAAGAACTATCGGATTTGCCATAAATTTCCCCAATTTTGCGTTAATTTTAGGTGAAAATAACAAATTTTACCACAAAAAAGCAATATATCCAACAATATATTGAATTTTTGTTTGGGAAAATAGTAAATTACTTACAAAACAAGTGCAAATAAGGAGATTTTATATGGATAACAGAAACGAATTATTAAAACGACTTTCGCAAAACAAACAAAACAAACACATGGAAATGCGCAGTATGGAAGCGCGGCATCGTCTTATGGAACAAGAGAAAGAAAAAGAAAAAGGCGGCGGCGCAAACGAAAGCGCGGCAGTAGTATCCGTAGAAAAAACCAATAAACCGCCCGTCGCAATTTTCGGCGTAAAGTCGCATTTTACCATCGTTCTCAAAGATACTTTGCAACAATATTGCGAAATTTACGAGTTTTCGGAAGCGGATAAGGCGACGGATTTTTTGTTTTCCAACCAAATTCCCGCGGCTTTAATAGATATGGACGCGCCAAACGACCCCAAAAACGCAACCGAATTCTTTTCGACGGGAAAAACAATAAATCCGAATATGCGCTACATTATATATCACAAAGAAGACAAAATGCCCGAAGCGGTCGAAGCAATGGCGAAACAAGGCGCCGCAGTTTTCAAAAAGCCGATTGACCGAATAGAACTAATAGAACGCGTGAAAGAATTCACAGCCAAATGGAGGCAAGAAAACGCGTCAAAACAAGCGGACGAGGAGACGGACGATGCAGAAGACATCGAAAATATCAGCGCATATTGATGAATTTTTGAACATCGCCAAAATCGAAGATTCGTCTTACAACGGTCTGCAAGTTGAAGGCAAGGACGAAATAAAAAAAATCGCCTTTGCCGTTGACGCGGGCGCGGAAGTTTTTGAAAAAGCTGTCGCGGCAAACGCGGATATGCTTGTTGTTCATCACGGACTTTTTTGGGACAGAACCGACCCGCGTTTAATCGGCGCAAACAAAAAACGCATAGACATTTTACTTTCCGCAAACATAAATCTCTACGCCGCTCATTTACCTTTGGATATGAACGACGAAGTAGGAAACAACGTAGAACTTATAAGGATAGCCGGAGCGACTCCGAGCGGAAAATTCTATAAATACAGAAGCGATTTTATCGGCGCAATCGGAAAATTCGACGCCCCGCAATCCGTATCGAAAATTGCCGAAAATCTCGAAAAAACGCTCTCAACAAAAACGCATATTTTAGGCGAAAACCGCAAAGTATCGACAGTTGCTGCGGTATCGGGCGGCGTTGGACAAGAAACGGTAAATTTCGCCAAAGAAGCAGGCGCGGACTTACTGATTGTCGGCGAAAAGCGCGATTTTTATCACACTGCAAACGATTTGGGAGTAAGCGTTATTTTTGCAGGACATCACGCCAGCGAGCAAGTGGGAATTTGGGCGTTGCAAAAGCATATTCAAGAAAAATTTCCCGATATTGACTGCGTTTATATCGACTGCCCCACAGGACTTTAATCAAAAATGAAGCTTTTTTTGTGGATTTTGTCGCAGATATATCTTTTTGTAATAAATTTACGAAATTCCAAGTACGACCGCTATTCTCCGCAAGATTTTGGATTTCCCGTAATAAGCGTAGGCGGAATTCGGGCGGGTGGGAGCGGGAAAACTCCGATTTGCGATAAAATTATCCAAGAAATTGAAGAATTGGGGAAAATTCCCGTGCTTTTTTCGCGGGGATACAAAAGAAAATCGCGCAAAACCGAAATTATTTCGCCCGACGAAAAAACCTCGTGGGAAATTGTAGGCGACGAGCCGCTAATGCTTAAAACGCGGCAAAAATCACTCTGGCTTGCTATTGACGCCGACCGAAATCGCACCGCAAAAAAACTTCTGGAACGAAGCGACATCGACAAAAAAAACATCGTCGGAATTATGGACGACGGTTTTCAATGCCGAAGTTTTAAGCGAAATTTAGACATTGTCGTCATTACTCCAAACGATTTGCAAGACAAAATGCTACCGCTCGGACGGCTTCGCGAGCCCGTAAAATCGCTCGAACGCGCCGACATCATCGTATCACAAACCCCAATCCCCACACCTAAAAACCTTGTCGTCGAATTTGTCGCAAACGAATTCGTAAACGTCGTATCCGGCGAAAAAAAGACGAATTTCGACGAAGATTTTCTATGTTTTTGCGGAATTGCCCGCCCCGAAAGGTTTGTCGCCTCTATAAAAAAACTTACGGGGAAAGAGCCGAAATACGTCTTTTTTCCCGACCATCATAAATTTTGCGACAAAGATTACGCTATGCTAAACTCCGCTCCCCAAGCGGCTTTGGCGACCACGCAAAAAGATTTTATGCGTTTAGATGAAGAAAAAACGGAAAAACTTCAAAATTTGTGGTATCTTTCTTATAATGTCGTTATGGACATTGTTAACAGCAACTTTTTGAAAGATAAAATCAAGGAAGTAGTGGGGAGATAAAATGAAAAGTTTTTTGATTAAATTAGTGGTAGCCCTTTTGCTCGCATTCGCGGTTGTCTGCGCGGAGCAAAACGGAGAGAGACGTTATGCGGTAGTAATAAACCCGCAAGGAGCTATGGTGCGTTCAAGCATTGAGCCGGGAGCAAACAGAGTCGGAAACAGAAACATCGTGAGAGGACAGCGTTTAGAAGTTCTTGGCATTGAAGGCAGACTATGGGTTAAAGTAAGAACCGCAAACGGCGACGGTTTCGTTCAGCTTACGGACGTGGAAATTGTCGAGGGCAGTTTAAGGACTTCGCCCATAGGACCGATTGTTCTTGCATTGGTTTTGCTTGCGGCTGTCGGCGGCGGGGCGTATATTTTTTCCACGAAAAAAGGCTTAGTCCAAAAAGAAGAAAACGAAGACTTGGCTTAATGAAATTTTTTTGCATAGATTACGGCAGGCGGCGCGTCGGAACAGCGGTCAGCGACCCGAGCGCCCTGCTTGCAAGACCCCTGAAAATGATAGACCGAAACACAACGGCGGATTATTACGCGGAAATATTATCCCTGCTAAACGAAGAAGCTCCCGACGAGCTGGTAATAGGTCTTCCCCTCGACATCGACGACAACGAAACCGTAATGTCAAGAGAAATCCGCGAATTTGCAGATAAATTACTCCAAATCTCCCCGATAAAATACCCGATAAATTTTCAAGACGAAAGTTATAGCTCGGTAAAATCGCAAAGCATTTTAATAAAAACGAAAAAAAAGAAAAAACGCGCGCAAAAAACCTGCGTGGATAACACCGCCGCGTGTGTGATTTTGCAGGAGTTTTTAGACGGACGGTAGCGATAGGGAGGCGTTCATATTATTTCCCCAACAAATATTTTCCAAACCACCAAGGGACATTTGCGCCGTCTTTTATGTATAAATTATTATCGGTTTTCTCCGCAAAAAATGAATATTCGCTTTTTACGTCCGTTATGGTATTGTCAAAGAAAAACGCTCTGTCG
>WRAZ01000077.1 GCA_009779925.1 Chitinivibrionia bacterium | reverse complement strand
CCCCCCCCCCCCCCCCCCCCCCGCATTAAGTCGTTGGTTTGCAGGCACTTGCGTGCGTTAACTAAAAGTAATACACGAAGTAAAGATTCAATATATATTTATGAAAACCTCTTTTTTGAGAGAGGTTTTTCTTCGTTTCGTAAAAACAAAACAAATACAAATAAAGGAGTTTTCAAATGAAAAACGGCGTTAAATTTTTGGCGGCGATTTTGACTATCGTTGCAGGAGTAAGCGTAGTTAGCGCACAAAATGTAAATATCGGCACTGCGCAACAGTTGCGGAATTTTGCAACGCAGGTAAACGGCGGTGATAATTTTTCGGGAAGAACAATAACGCTTACTGCCGATATTGATTTAGGCGGCGCGCCTGAGTGGGTGCCGATTGGCAATACAGAGGCGCGGGCGTTTATGGGGACATTCGACGGCAACGGGCGAACTGTCAGCGGTGTAAAAATCAACAACTTGAGCACAGACGGCAATCTCGGCTTCTTCGGCGTTATCGGCATAAACGGCATTGTACGAAATTTGTCTGTCGATGTAAATATTCTCGGCGGTAATTTGGCAGGTGCGCTTGCGGCGGTAAATCGGGGAACGATAGAAGAAGTTCACGCTTCGGGCAGAGTTTTAGCACCGACTGTTGGCGGATTGGTTGCTGAAAACAGAGGAACACTCAGAAACTTCCATTCTTCTGCGCAAACAGTTGCGGTAGTTGGCACAGCTGATTTTCCGCTTTCGACTACTCTTCCGTTAAATCCTGTTGAGGGGCAAGGAGTGCGGCTTATTGTAAGGGGTATTTACATTGACTTAATTTATGTGGCACCGGGGACTTTTATGTTTCGCGCTTGTGCCTCAACAACTCCTGCTACAGTTGGTAGCAGTCATACAATAAGCGACGGGTTTTGGATAGGTAGGTATCCCATAACGCAAGCGCAGTATCAGGCGGTAATGACAGGACACTCTACATTAAGCGCAACTCCATCAAATTTTAGCGGTCGTCCCAATAATCCCGTTGAGCAAGTAAATTTTAATGATATAACTTCAGCAGATGGCTTTTTAGCACGGATCGGAGCAAGATTACCGACGGAATACGAATGGGAGTTTGCGGCACGTGGTGGAAATCAGCGACAAGGGAATAACGGAGGAGTGGATTATATTTGGGCTGGTAGTAATACAGCGAATGAAGTTGCTTGGCACAACCAAAACAGCGGAGGTCAAACTCACCCTGTCGGAGGTTTGAGCCCAAATGAGTTAGGAATATATGATATGAGCGGAAATGTGTGGGAATGGACGAATTCTATATGGAGCGGCTCTCATCGCGTGATACGCGGCAGCAATTGGGGCAACTATGCGGCTATCGCTCGCGTTGCTCTTCGTAGCCACAGCGTTCCCGACTCCGGGTGGGGCAGCGGCGGCTTCCGTGTGGCGTTCTCTCCGCAATTATAACACTTGCTGTTCGGATGTTTGGGTTTGAAAAAAGGAATTAGAAAAAGCGCTACAATGGCGCAAAACCTTGCAGAGATTGTATTTCTCTCCGATTTCGGCAAAGGTTAAATAAAATTTAGAGGGATTTAAGGAGTTTTAGGTATGAGTACTTTGATTAAATTGTGGGAAGAAAAAGATTGGGACAGCATTATTGCTAAAGCTGGCGGAGATTTTCATAGCGCATTTGCCAAATTGTTTTTGCGGAGCAAAGAGCACAACGAAAATAACTACAAAGACGTGATAGAAGATGCTTCAAAAGCATTGGTTGCAGCACTAGAAGAAGCGGCAACAGCAAAAGAAGAAGCTGAAAAAGCAAAAGAAGAAGCTGAAAAAGCAAAAAAAGAAGCTGAAAAAGCAAAAAAAGAAGCTGAAGAAAAAGAGGCATTGGCAAGAGGAGATAAAGCAAAAGAAAAAAGTAATGAATTTCGCCGCATTCGTGCATTTGCTTATTACTTAAGCGGAAACTACGAACGCGCAATTTTTGATTGCGAAAAACTTGGCAAAAAAGATGTGTTTGCAAACGAATTACGCGGAATGATTGCTTCGAATGTTGATGATTACAGCAAGGTTATTACGAATTGTAAGCAATTAGAAGAGGTATCGGTTGAAAATGAACTTGTAAAAAGCGCATTTCTTCTTGAAACTTATATTAAAACCTGCAAAAAAATCAAGTGAGGACAAAATGAAACTTGAAGCAAATTCTGTAGGCGAGTTTTTCGAGAAAAGTTTTCGCTTTCGCCTTAATCAAGGCGAGGATAACGAGGTTTTTCATCGTGGGGTAAGGGTTATTTATCCGGAAAAAACACGACATTGCCCATCTATTCATTACGAAAAAGGACATATTGAAAACGAACACAAGATTTTCAGAGAAACCGTTGCTCGTTTTCCGAACGAAATGCTTGCACAAAAAACAACAATTGAAAAGCTTATTTTAATGCAGCATTACAGATTTCCGACACGAATTATGGACATAACAAAAAATTTGCTTGTTTCATTGTTTTTTGCTTGCTATGACGATGGAAAAGAAGATGGAACAGGTGAAGATGGAGTCGTGTATTTTTATTCCGTTCCTAGAAAAGAAATTTATTTTTGCGACAGCGACAGAATTAAAATAGTTTCTAATTTAGCAAGGCAGCCGTTTGATTTACGAGGTGGCTACGATTTGTCGTTGTCGATTGAAGAATTTAATAAGCAAGAAAGCATTAAACAGCTTTGTTGGGACATTCAACCGGAAAGCATAACGCAGTATTCTATGGTTAAACCGAAGCATATTAGTTCCGTTTTTTGTTTGCGTCCCAATATGAATAACGAAAGAATTAACTGCCAATGCGGATATTTCTTTTTGTTTGGAATAGAAGGCGGAAAAGATAAAAGCAAATGGGCTACTTTCCCTGAAGAATGGCTTTTGAATCCGATAATCATTCCGGCGGGTTCAAAGAAAGGCATCTTAAAAGAACTTGAAAAAATGGATATTAACGAGGGCTTTTTCTATCCGGATTACGAAAAAGTCAGCAATTCCATAAGAAGTCGGTATCGAAAATCGTAATACCTCTTTTGGCAGAAGAAACAAAAAGGAGAAGATAAAATGAAACGGAACAAACTCAAATTAATCATCTTGCTACTCGCAATGGCAGTGGCAACAGCAATGGCAAACACCCCCACGGGCGGCGGCGCGGTAGGCGTAAACTTCGGCACGATTGAGAACGGCTATTCAACCGGCTTTGTTTTCGGCTCGGCTAACAACATCGGCGGACTTGTCGGACAAAACCAAAGCGGCACCATCATCAACTCGTTCTTCGACAGCCAACGAAGCGGCAGAAACGACAACGACGGCAGAGGCGTTCCACTCACCACCGCGCAAATGCGCCAACGAACAACATTTGCGCATTGGGACATAGAAAACATCTGGGGAATGGATGCGCTGATGTATAACGGCGAGCCGTTTTTACGGACATTTTATCCGCTCTCGCGCGCTAAATTCACCATCGACGGACAACGAACAGCAGTAAGCCCTGCACCTGCAAATCTTATATCTTCGGCAATGCCTTACACAGGAATAATGCTCCACACGGGCGGTGCAATAACTCCAACCGTGCAAATTGAACACAACGGGCAACCGCTCACTCTCGACATAGATTTTCAACTTGAATTTGAACGCAACATTAACGTCAGCCCAAACAACAATCCTGCGAGAATGCGAATTATCGGTATGGGAAATTACGAGGGAACAACTATCGGCTATAACTTTTTTATCACCAACACAGGACGAGCAATAACAAGCGCGACATTTGTGCCGAATTCAATCCCCCAACAACTCCACACAGGAGCCCCAATCGAACCCGAAATAGAAATCCGTGATTTCGGCGGCGCTGTGGTTTTGCAAAACGGTGTGGACTACATTTTGGGCTACGGCGCAAACAACACTATCGGCACAAACGCCGGCTCTGTAAGTATTACAGGTATGGGACTTTTTACCGGAAACAGAGTTATGAACTTTAATATTGTTGCGGCGCACTCAATACAGAATATAACAACCACTCCTGCTACTTTACCCGCCGTAACATTTAACGGCGAACGACACACTCCTACACTCACAGTTCGCCACAACACCGAGGGCGATTTGCAAGAGGGGCGGGACTTTACTTTGACTTGGGGAGGAAACGTAGATGCGGGGACTAATGTCGGACAAGCCATAATAACGGGAATAGGCAGTTTTACAGGAACTGTTACTCGAGCTTTCACAATAAATTGGCGCGACATAAACGATGTCGCAATTATGGATATTCCGCCGCAACAGTTTACGGAGGAGCCAATAACTCCGCTGCTTACAATAACCGATGGCGGCAGAACGTTGGCATTGGGAACGGATTATACAGTGCAATATTTCAGTAATGTAAATCCGGGGACTAATGCGCAGGCAGTTGTTACGGGAATAGGAAATTACACGGGAACTCGCCCTGTTTTGTTTACAATCGGCGAAATCGAACGCACCGATGTTCCCGTTATTTGGCGCGAGCCGCTTAGTTTTGTGTTTAACGGACGAGAACAACACCCAACGGCAACGGCGACATT
>WRAZ01000076.1 GCA_009779925.1 Chitinivibrionia bacterium | reverse complement strand
TGATTTGCAGGCACTTACGCGCGCCAAGTAAAAGTAATACACGAAGTAAGATTCAAAATATATTTATCAAAACCTCTTTTTTGAGAGGGGTTTTGTGTTGTTGTTTGGGCGGCTCAATAGGATTGTGCCGTGTTTTTTTATTTTGGTCAAAAACGGTTTTCAGTATAAATTTAACTTTTCAAAAAAAGGGAGTGTTTTATGAATAAAACATTAAAAGCAGGATTGATTGAAAGAATCAAAAGAGAAATTGACCCAAGTTTGCTTATTGTGCCGCAAACAACACCAGTGGTATTTTTTGGCGATTATGTAAAAGCCAATGTTTGCACAGTTTCAATTAATCCAAGTTTTAACGAGTTTCTTAGTGGGAGTACGTTATTGTCAGGAGCAAGCGCAAGGCTTTGTTCAAGAGCTGAACTCGGAATAGACAAAGAAAACCACAGGAAGTTAACAGACGATGAAGCAGAAAAGGTTTTGGAGGGTTGCATAAATTACTTCAAAAAAAATCCATACAAGAAATGGTTTGACCCTTTCGATGATTTAATTAAAAGGCTTAGCAATGGAAAGTATTCTTATTATAATGACACCTGTGTTCACTTGGATTTGGCGCAGTGGGCAACAAATAAAATATGGACTTACCTTTCTGAGGGCGTACAAGGTAAACATCTAAGCAATGATAAAGACACGTTTAAATTGTTGTTAGATGGCAATAATTTTGAAACGATGTTTCTCAACGGCTCTACGGTACTTAAGAGCGTTTGTGCTTCTTTAGGGGTTTCACTTGTTGAAGAAAAGACTTCGGAAAGATTTGGCGAAAAGAAAATGCCTCTAAATGTCTTTCATGGAGAATATGTAAATGAAAATTCTCACAAGATTAAAATCGTTGGTTGGAATTTGTATTTGCAATACAATGTTAAAGATTCCGCTGATATTGATAGATTTAGCCGAACAATAAAAGGAGTATAATATGCGACTAAGCAAATTCGTTAAAGTATTTGCAGTGCTACTCACTCTTGCCGCCACAACAACGTGGGCGGCAATTGACTGGAACGCCAACGCCATCAGCATAGCAACCGCCGCCGACCTCCGAGAATTAGCTACCCGAGTAAACGGCGGTACTAACTTTTCGGGAAGAACGATAACGCTTTCGGGCAACATCGACCTCAGCGGTACCCCTGAGTGGGTACCAATTGGCAATACCGAAACGCGAGCGTTTCAGGGAACTTTCGACGGAAACGGGCGAACTATCAGCGGAATTGTAATCAACAATGTAAATACCGACGGTAATCTTGGCTTTTTAGGCATTATCGGCAATAACGGTGTTGTGCGAAATTTGTCTGTTGATGTAAATATTCTCGGCAATAATTTAGCGGGTGCGCTTGCGGCGGTAAACAGAGGAACGATAGAGGAAGTTCGCGCTTCAGGCAGAGTCTTGGCGCTGACAGTTGGCGGATTGGTTGCTGAAAATCGAGGAACTATAAGGATTTTTCATTCTTCAGTGCAAACAGTAGCGGTTGTCGGCACTGCTGATTTTCCGCTTTCGAGCACTCTTCCGTTAAATCCAGTTGAAGGTCAAGGGGTGCGGTTTATTGTAAGGGGTATTTATATCGACTTAATTTATGTTGCACCGGGGACATTTAGGTTTGGCGCTTGCGCGCAAAACAGCAGAGTCGGTATGAGTCATACAATAAGCGACGGATTTTGGATAGGTAAATATCCTATAACGCAAGCGCAGTATCAGGCGGTAATGACGGGGCATCCGAGTTTAAGTGCCGTTCCGTCGCATTTTAGAGGTGGGGCGGCAGTCGGCTCTACTAACTTGCCTAATAATCCTGTTGAGCAAGTTAGTTTTAATGATATAATTTCCTCTGATGGTTTTTTGGCACGAATCGGCGCAAGATTACCGACGGAACACGAATGGGAATTTGCTGCACGTGGTGGAAATCAGCGACAAGGGAATAACGGAGGAGTGGATTATATTTGGGCAGGGAGTGATATAGCAACAGAAGTAGCTTGGCATAACGCAAACAGTGGAAGTCAAACTCGCCCTGTCGGAGGTCTTGCACCAAATGAGTTAGGAATATATGATATGAGCGGAAATGTGCGGGAATGGACGAATACTATTAGGGGCTCTACTCCCGTGCAGCGCGGCGGCAATTGGTTCAATGGCGCGGAGGACGCGCAGGTTGCTATTTGGTCCGGCAACAACCCTGGCAACGGGTGGATCATCGACGGTTTCCGGGTGGCTTTCTCCCCGCAATTCTAACACTTGCTGTTCGGAGGGGCTCTTTCTTTGAGTTGAAAAAATCCGATTTGGTGCTGTGTGTTCGTTGCGAGTGTGAGCCGCTGCGAATACTCAGAGACAAAGCGTAAAACAAAACGGGGCAGGGGCGGAGTTAGCCCCTGCTTAACAGATACAAGGCTCGAAAGCCGACGGTGCATTTTAATAACTCCCTCTCCAAAATGGAGAGGGTTGGGGTGAGGAAAACAAAACAAAGGAGAAGATAAAATGGAACGAAGTAAAAACACAAATGTTTTTCAACGAAACAAACGCAGATTCATCATCTTGCTACTCGCAATGACAGCAGCAACAGCAATGGCAAACACCCCTACTAGCGGCGGTGTGGTAGGAAGAAACTTCGGCACGGTTGAAAACGGTTATTCGGACGGACTTGTCATTGGCTCACCAAGCAACATCGGCGGCTTGGTCGGCACCAATTCAGGCGGCACCATCACCAACTCGTTTTTCGACAGCCAACGAAGCGGACAATCCGACAACGACGGCAGAGGCATTCCACGCACCACCGCACAAATGCGCCAACAAGCAACCTTTGCCCTATGGAATTTGCAAAACATCTGGGGAATGGAAGCGCTGACGTATAACGGCAACCCGTTTTTACGAACATTTTATCCACTCTCCCGCGCTCAAATCACCATTGAGGGGCAGAGAGTACCGACAAATAATTCTACTTCCACCGTATTAGTAAACAACATCGGAATAATGCCTCACAACACAGGAAACCCAATTCAGCCGAACGTGCAAATTGAACACAACGGACAACCGCTTACTCAAGGCACGGATTTTCAGCTTGAATTCAGCGACAATACCGCATTAAGCACTAACACAAATCCTGCGAGAATGTCTATTATCGGTATGGGAGATTATGCAGGAACAACTATCGGCTATAACTTTTTCATCACCGACCCTCGCGACATCCGCACCACCACCGTCTCCTCAATTCCCGATCAAATCCACCGAGGAACACAGCAAATTCGCCCGCAAGTAGTAGTTAGAGATTTCAATAATCAGCTTATTCTTCAAGAAGACGCCGACTATTTTCTTGATTTCGGCGCCAATAACACCATCGGCAATAACGCTGGTAGCGTGAGAATAATCGGCGACGGGATTTATCAAGGGGAAGAGCGGACTGTTCGGTTTAACATCGTCGAAGCGAGACCTATAAATACCACAAACACCACAATAGCGGCAATAAACGACCTCGCTTTCAATTGGCAGGCGCAAACGCCGCAACCGACAATAACGCATTCTCAATTTGGGATATTGACCGAGGGAGTGGACTTTTATTTTACTTACGAGAACAATATAAATCGAGGGTCTGCCACGATTAGAGTAAACGGAATGGGATATTTTGCGGGAAGCGTTTCGCGGACTTTTACTATTTTGCCTCGACACATAAACACCGTGAACATTACGCCGATTCCCGAACAACCGTTTGTTCCGGGGCAACCCGCTACTCCTGCATTGACTATAAAAGACGGCGAAACCAACTACTTGGTGCTCGGCAGAGATTTTACGGTTTCTTACAACCGCAATGACGCTCCAAGTACCGAAGGTAATTTAGCGCGAGCGATTGTTAGCGGCACCAATAATTTTTCAGGAACTCGAACTGAAAATTTTGTAATTAGCGGCGGGAATATAACTATAGCTGAAATTTCGGTTGTTTGGCGTGAGCCGCTTACATTTATATATAACGGACAAGAACAACACCCGACTGCCACCGCAGTTTGCCCCGACGGTTTGCCTGTTTTGCTCAGTATTAACACAGGTAATGCAAGAAACGCCCGCGAAGCGGCATACGTCGCAACGGCAAGCATTTTAACGGGTAATCCGCGATTCCACCTTGTGCTTAACCCGCAAACAGCAAGCGTAGAATTTCATATAACGCGCGCGCCTATAAGCCCTACATTGAATATAGCAAGCATACGGGCAGGCGAAACTTTATCGCCGCAGGTAATCGGAAATTCGGGCAACGGTACTGTCAGAATTTATTATTCTACCTCCGAAAACGGAACTTGGTCAACAACGCCTTTTACTAACCAAGGGACGTATTTTGCCCGTGCAGTTATAGAACAGAGCCAAAACTATTTAGGCGCGACAACTCCGCCTGTTCCGTTTGCGATTACGGGGACAAATCCAACGCCAATTCCTGTAGTTTGGAGCACTCAAACCACGTTTACCTACAACGGACAAGAGCAAAGCCCGACAGCAACGGCAACTTTGGGCGGCACAACTTTCCCTCTTGTAATAACAGGCGCAATTAACGCAAACGCAGCGGGAGAAACGCACACGGCAACCGCCCGTTTGGCAACCCCGAACGTAAATTACGAACTCACAAATGCCACTCGGACATTCACAATAGCCGCTCGCTCTCTTTCCGAAAACGCCATAGACCCCATC
>WRAZ01000075.1 GCA_009779925.1 Chitinivibrionia bacterium | reverse complement strand
GGCTTGTTTTTGCAACTCAAACATCATTTGTTTTCGGCGGCGCGCGTTTTCAATATTTAATGTATAAGGCGCAACAATTTCCGCGAGAATTAGGCGAAGACGAAAATTTTGCCCTGCTTCCGATAAACGAAAGAGTTGACCTTTGGCGCAACAATCACAGAAACGCGGCTCAGCGGCGAACAATGTTTTTCTGGTATTTCGTAATTTCATACATCTACGGGATGACAGACGCCTTTGTTGACGCCTCGCTGAGCGGTTTCGACAGAAAATTCGACCTGACTTTCGATTATTTGCCGCAAAATGAAGAAATCTCGTTAGGTTTCGTGTGGAATTTCGGCGGTAGAGGGAGGAGCGGGTTTTAATTATGCTTACTTACATAGCTCCGTTTATACATCTTTTTAACGAGATGTCGCCGTATTTGCTTTTTGGATTTTTGTTCGCGGGAATTTTAAGGGTGTTTGTTCCAAAAGAAAAATATATATCCCATATAAAAAAGCCAAATTTTCTCTCGGTTTTACGGGCTTCCATTGCAGGAATTCCATTGCCTCTATGTTCGTGCGGCGTTATTCCCACGGCGGTTTCGCTTAATAAAGAGGGCGCAAGCAAAGGTGCAACGGTCGCTTTTTTGACTTCGACCCCGCAAGAAAACATACAAAGCATTGTGGCGACTTACTCGCTTTTTGGACCTGCCTTTGCAATAATAAACCCGCTTACCGCCTTTATTTCAGGGATTACAGGCGGCGTTGCAGTAAATAAATTCGACAAAGAAAATCCCGACAAAAAATTGCCGTCAGACATAGAAAATACCTGCAAAACCCTTTCTTCAAAGCCAAAAAACAAAATTTTGGCGGCATTGCATTACGGATATGTAGAAATGCTTCAAGACATAGGAAAATGGCTGTTTATAGGAATTTTTATTGCAGGACTTTTGGCGGTTTTCTTGCCCGATAGCCTGTTTTCGGATTACTTCAATAATCCATTCCTTAATATGCTGATAGTTTTGGCGATAGCTCTTCCGAGTTATACTTGTTCTATGGCGGCGCTTCCTGTGGCGGCGGTGCTTATGTCCAAAGGGCTGACGGCGGGCGCGGCGTTTGTTTTTCTTATGGCGGGACCAATAACAAGTATCGCAACAATGACGGTAGTCGGCAAAACTTTGGGTAAGCGCACTCTTATTATTTATTTGATAAACATTATTTCAATGTCGCTGATAATCGGTTTGACAATAGACTATCTGTTGCCTGCCGAATGGTTTAATATAAGCGTAATAAGCGCCAATCCGCATTGCGAAGAAAGCCGCGCAAGTTTTAATCCGTTCAATTCCATTTGCTCGCTCGTCCTTGTCGGGCTTATAATAAATGCCGGAATTCAAAAGAAATTATCATCGAAAAAGAAACCGTGCTGTTGCACAAAGGAGAGTTAAAATGGCTTGTGAATGTTTTGTAAAAGACAAAAAAGAGTGCGCCTGCCCCAAAAAAGAATGCCCGAATAACGGCAAATGCTGTAATTGCGTAGCCAAACACAGAGCAACCGACAGTTTGACGTTTTGTATGTTCCCCGATAACGGCGGGGATAAGAGGGTGGAGAATTATTATCGGAAATTGAAAGAGAGATTTGAGTAAAGGAATGATTTCTTCTCAGAACAACAAAAAAAATGAAAAAACAAAAAAGACAACTCGAAAACCGATATCGTTGGTGCGAGCCAACTTGCTCGATTGAGTCGGCGAGCAACTCTGCAATCAATTGCTTAAATTTCCATTTTCTTTTCCGTTATTTTCTACTTTGTCGATGTCCACATTTTTTACAATGAAATCGCAAGAAATAATAGACAAAATGCAAAAAAATATCACCAATAAAAACATTATCCGTTTTTTCATATTACTACCTTCTCTTTCTTGTTAAAGTATAGCCAACGCCTAATGTCCAAGTTGCGTTTAATCCTTCGTCGAAAACAATTCTGTCGTTTTCCATATAATAAAAATCGGGATTTCTCTGCCAGCCGAATAAAATTCTGTTTGTTATGTCGAAATTTTTGTCTCTGCCGAGCATAAATTTCCAAAAAAGACCCGCAACACCGACATTTATTCCTGTTTCATATCTGACAATCTCGTTTTCTTGTCTGAAATTAACAAAAAGTAAAGTGTTGTGATAACCTGCGCTTACCCCCAAAACGTTTTTTACAAAACCGTCTTTATTGAAACACGCGCCAAAATTGAGCAATCCGCCGAAATAAATACCGCCGCCGCTTAATTGAGGCGAAAAATAAAATCCGTTTCTGCCGATAACGCCCAATTCAATTACTCCGCCTGCGCCCATTGCGGAATTTCCCGCAACAAATTCGGGACGAATTGAAAATACAAAATTTCGGAGTACTTCCATTCTGTTTATTACACTGTTTGAGGCAGTAGATAGCCCCGCTCGTTGCGCTCGAATTTGATGTTCCATCGCTATACTATCGGCTCGCGCCCGATGAACGAGTGCAATACTGTCCGCTTGTGCTCGGCGAATTAGCGCTATGCTGTCGGCTCTTGCTTGTTGGCGTTGCGCTAAAATATTGTTTAAATGCCTGAACAAGTCCGCCGTATCAACCACCATTCTGAATGTTGCCGAAAAAATTTCTCCGTCCCATCTTTCTTGAAGTACTTCGGTATTTACTTTTCCAAGTGTGTATATTTGCACTTCTTCGGTGAAATCTTCGGTTTCATTTGTGGCGCTTAATCTTTGCCGCGACTCAACCAAAACACCGAGTTCGCGCAACAATAATGCCTGCGCTTCTTGTGTTGCAGTGCTTCTCGCTGAAACTCGACTGTCGGCATCGCCTGCTCTGAATGTGTGTTGCCGTTCAAATTCGGCTGTTTGCCCGAATATCGAAGCGGGCAGGAAACAAAATATAAATACACACAAAATCGCTTTCATAAAAATATCCTTTTGTTATCGAATATCAAAAACTCCGAAGCCCAGATGTTCAAACGCTTGGTCTGTCATATTGCCGTATATTTGCACTCGGTTGATATTACCTCGTCTTCTCGTTTCAAAAGAGGCAACATTACGCAACACTCCGCTTTGGTCTGCTATAAAAACGGTTATTCTTTCATCAGAAGTTCTAAAGAAAATCCGCTTACCTTGAACGACATAACTTTCTCGAACATCGGGAAATGAACGCCCAGTCCTAAATCTGATTTCTCCATCCGGCGACATAAATATTAAGTCCCCGCTTCCTCCCATTCTGTTTGCCCAAGCATTTATTTGTCTCGTTCTTTCCCGTTCGGCGGCAATCCTGCGTTCTTCCACCGCTCTTTGCTCGGCTTCTATTCTTTGTTGTATTGCTATTATCCTTGCTTGTTCCGCTCTTTCTTGAGCTATTCTTTCTTGCTCTTCTCTTTCTTGCGCTATTCGAAGTTGCCTTTCGTTTTCTTCTCGAAAAGCGTCAGAATTCGTTGCGCTTGTTTGGCTGCTTCGCGCTTGTACTTGTCCGGCAATGTTCGCATTTGTTGTTTGTCGTTGTAAATTAGCTTGAGAACCAACTTGCTTACTTTGTTGGTATTCTTTTTCCATATTGTAGCCAACAATTCCGCCAATGGACACAATTATAAGCAAGAGGCAAGCAATGAGGGGACTCAACCTTTTGTCGCCTTCTATATCTTCGTAAAATAAATCTCTTTTCATTAACCATCTCCTTCTCTAATTTCGTTTATGAGTGTGGCAACGTTGGTTTAATAGGAGTAGCCGAAGCGTGAAAAACCCCTTTGATTTCACATACTATTCCGACAATAAAAGCAATGCCTATTATTATTATTGCCACTTGGCTATTCACCCAACTGAAATTGTCAAACCAGCCAAATTCAGATACATTATCAATAATAAAAGTGACGAAAGCACCAACAGCACCAAACAACGCTCCCATAACAATTCCACGAAAAACTCTGCCCACGATGTAACTAAATGCCATGTTAATAATTATTCCGATAATACCGATACTGATTGCGACAGTCCAAGAATTTAGCCAATATCCAAATCCTGCGGCGGCAATAAGAAAAAATCCAATCGTCCATACTTGTAGTTGAAAACTTTCTTCACTCCTGTGAGCAGCGGCTTGTTGGTCTATGCTCATAGAATTCCACGTTTCCATAGCTCTTTCATATTCTTTGCTTTTTTCTTGGTAGTTTTGTAGAACTTCTAGATAACAAGCATCACAATAATTTCGCTTACTTGGTATTATTTGTCCACATCTACATTTTCTTAGATTACTCATTTTCAACCCCTTGTATGTTCCATTCGGGGCTTAACATTTTTATAAACTTAGGCTCCAAATCACCGTTTGGCATTGCGTAAATTAAGACCTCGCCGCTGTTTTTAAGAATATTCTTTACTTCTTCGCAAATTCTTACATTTGCTGTTTGACTTTCATCGCAATTAGTGTAGTTTTGCATTCTTGCTTTCAATGTTCTGGAAGTTTTTCCGATATACATCACTTTTTCATTAACAACAAAGGCGTAAATAAAATTTTCCTGCGCTCTTTTGTCCTCATTCAAAACGGCTTCTATTTTTCCGTTTTTTAATACCCATTCCCCGACTTTCTCAAAGCCGAGTTCCGTAATACTGTTCAAACTGTTTTCCATAAAACCAACCTTTCTACCGCTTTCTGACGGCAAATTTAAGAATTAATCCACACCATTCACATCTATGCCACTGCCACGCCATTTTTACCTTACTGTTTGCTCCAACCCGCTTTACCGTTAAACGATAAAAAGCATTTGACACGAAGTAAAAATACTTCGCAAAAGATTTTTTGATTATATAAGAAAAAAAGAAAACAATCGTGAGGAACTCACGATTAGGATTTTTATTTACTAATAAAAATCCGCTCCGCTCGCGCTCCGCTCGCGCTCCGCTCGCGCTCCGCTCGCGCTCCGCTCGCGCTCCGCTCGCGCTCCGCTCGCGCTCCGCTCGCGCTCCGCTCGCGCTCCGCTCGCGCTCCGCTCGCG
>WRAZ01000074.1 GCA_009779925.1 Chitinivibrionia bacterium | reverse complement strand
CAAAACTTTATACAACTGTTGCGCTACCATAACGCTTTCGACGTCTCTGCTCCATTCGCCGCTTGTGTCGTTGAGGTGCGCGCGCGATTCGTTAAGGTCGTCGTTCCAGTCGCAGTCCTTCATATATGGAAGGTCGCGATCGCTTCTGTCCGTCCAAATGCGGTCAATCGCTTTTTGGATATGCTCCAAAATTGTGCCGTAAATCTCGCCCTCGCCTTCGTGAACTTCCGCATAAGCGGTTTTTTCGTCCAAAAATGCAAAATCGCCCGTTTCTTTAATGTATTTTATAATCGCCATCGGAAGCCAAATCGGGTCGTCGCTTGCTTGGCAGTTTCTGTTGCCGGGCTTATCCAAAAAGAAGTTGTGATAAGCAACGCCGTTAGAAAACATTTGGGTCGAAATATGTTTAAGCGACGGATTTACAGTGCTCGGGAAATACGGCAAATTGAAATTCACGTCTTGCAAAATGTCGCGGAAGCCCCATCCGTATTCGTAGCCCGTATGGAAACGCGATTTCATTCTGTTAAGAATATAAACAACGCGGCACTGGTATTGCAGCCATTTGAACGCGCGGTTTATTTTTGCGCTCGGAGTAGAAATAGTGAACTGCGACATTAAATCGCCCCACCATTTTTTGACTTCGCCGAGCATTTTTGCGCGTGTGTCGGCGCTTTGTATCATTTTTGTCATCTCTTTGAGATAGGTCTTTTTTTCCAAGTAGTAGTTTTTGGTGGAACTCGCGATTAACGCCACCGCAAATTCGGTTTTTTCGCCCGCTTTAAGCGTGATTTTATTGCGGAAAACACCGCAAGTTCTGCGCAAATAAGCCTGATTTGTGTTGGAAAGCGATTTTCCGTCGGCAACTCTCATTGGCTCTGCAAGCGAATGAAATCTGTCGCCCGTAAAGCGTTCTTCGTTGGTTTCGTATTCGGTGTTTGTAGTGTTTAGGGTCGAATAAAACGCCGCAACATTTCCGAGCATTCCCGCGATTTCGTCTTTGTTGTCGTCCACAGATGTTCCGTGATTTCTGCGGAAAACTATGGAATTCAGGTCTTTATCCCAGTTTGCGCCGCCGAAAAATCCGTCGTTATCGCCCGCGCACAAACGCACCATCGCGTCTCCCATGTGGATAGGAACGAACGGATAAATGTCCAATTCTTTTGTTTCGCCCGTGGTGTTTTCGATGACAATGTTTTGTATCCATCCGTCAAATTCTTTTGGGACGAACATTGTTTGCTCGGTTTTAATCCCCTTGTAAGCGGAGTCGAATTTGATGTATCCAAAGCCCAAAGTTGTCTTAAATTCTTGTCCTTCGCGTTTAACGGGCTGCCAAGTCGTGGTAAAATAATCGCGGGTTTTCGCATCGACAATGTAGCAATAGCGACCTCTGTTGTCGGCGTCGTTGAGGTGAAGTTGCGTGTCCACGAACGTATTTTCGTGAGTTCCGCGAACATCAAAACCTCCGCCCGTATAACTCACTCCCGAACAAAACGTCTGCGTTCCGGGCTGGTCGGGTCTAATCAAATAATGTAACCACGGCTCCGGTGTGCGCGGGTTAAAAATCTCAAACTCGTCCTTTTCATTGAACTTTCCGTATTCTGCCATAGAAATCACTCCTTAATTGTTTAATGATTATTGATAACTTTCGCCGATAAATATACTATTTTGCACAAGCGATGTGGCGGTTTATTAACACAAACCGTCCAACTCACAAAAAACACTCTCCAAATCCTTGAATTTAAAATCCGCCCACTTATCCAAATGCGTTTCCATATCGTTCACGATTGCAATGTCGCCGCCGCTTCGCAAAGCGATTTCGGGAATTGCCGCCGCGGGATAAACGTTGAGAGAAGTTCCCAAAACAAGCATAAAATCGCATTTTTGGGCGTGTTTTTGAGCAATTTTTATGTCTTCGGGCATTGCTTCGCCGAAAAATGTAATGCTTGGTTTTAGAATTCCGCCGCATTTTTCGCATTTCGGCAATTCGTTTTTGTTTAGTAATTCTATAACGGTTTCGTTGTTTTCCTTGGAAATATCGCCGCATTTTATGCAATAATAAGATTTAGGCGAACCGTGGACTTCTATAACGTTTTCGCTTCCCGCTTTTTGATGAAGCAAATCGACATTTTGAGTAATAACGGCTTTTATGTGTCCCGATTTTTCCAGCTTTGCAAGGACGTTATGGACAACGGACGGTTCGCAATTCTGGAAGTTGTCGATGAATTTCTTCATAAAGCCGTAAAAAATCCAAGGGTCTTTGTGAAACCATTCCAAATCGAAGATTTTGTCGGCGTCGGTATCTTTGTATAAGCCGTTTTTGCCGCGGAAATCTCTGATACCCGAAAGCGTGCTTATTCCTGCGCCTGTGAATGCTACGCAATGTTTAGCGTTTGTGATTTTTTCGTATAGTTCTTTGGTTTTGTTCATTTTTTGCTCCTTATTTTGTCGGAGCATAAAATACTATTTGCTTTGTGGCAAGGTGTACTTTGAGTGATTTTTTTGCGGATTTCTATTGTATCTTATTTTTTTTAGTAAAATTATAGATAATATATTAGTTAACCACTGATTAAATCGCTGATTAAATCAGTGATTAGTTTTTGCCGCAAACGCCATATATAAGACGAAAATCGGAGATTGGACGGTATTTTGTGTTTTAAGAAGTGCAATAACCCCACAAAAACTAAAGCCCCTCGAAAATTCTGCCGATAAGAATAATAAACAGAAACAAAGGAGGGTAAAATGAAAACGATAACATTAAACCTTACCAATGGGCAAGAAACACGGGAGTATTCCTTGGCGGATTATTTCCAACTAAAACAAACAAAAAGAGAGCAGGAAAAATCTGCTCACACCCTTTGCGAAACTAAAAAACAGCGCAACGATTACGCAAGGGCTATGCGAATTGCGACAATAATAAAACGCGGCGGAGATGTTGCGCCCGCCGACAGAAAATTTCTTATGATATTCGACGCCTTTTTGTATGTTTCGGCAAAAATGGCGGCGGTTTCGGAGCCTGTTTTTGTGGAAGCTCAGTCCGCTTAATTACTCCGCCGAGTAATATTTTGGATTGTAAGTAGCAACCCAATCGTCGCCGGCGATTGTTAATACGTCGATGTAGCCTTTGTCGTCCAATTGAGAATAGCAATCGCTGTGCACGGCAACCTGCTCGCCTTTTTTGTCTTTGATTAAAGCCTGCGTTTTCATTTTTGCGCTCCTTAAATAAGGTTAAATTTATATTACATAAGTCAAAAATACTATTTAGTTTAGAGAAAAAGAAGAGTTTTTTGTTTTTTAATAATTTTTAATTTTTTGCTTTTATATTTTTGATGATTTACGAAAAAAAAACTCAAATTGCACTTAAAAGTTCCGATATATAATAATAGGGCATAACCAAAACATAAGGAGGGTAAAATGAGAGCGGAATACACATTGAACCTTACCGGCGGGCGATTTGCGGCAAATCGTTTATATGTTAACAGGATAGACGATATGCAAGAAAAAAAAGAGCAGAAAAGTTTTGCCGAAATGTTTCGCAGGAAGAAAAAAGAGCAGGAAGATTTTGCAAAAACGCAAAAAGTGAATTTTTTGGTGAAGGCAAAAAAAATCATCTGAATTTGGAGAAAAGTATGAGAGTGCTGAATAATACAACAGGGGTTAATTTCAGGAATTTTCAAATATCGCCTAACGAAACACGGTTTGGCGAATCTCGCGCCGCAAAAGAAAAAAGACTGCAAGACGAATACATAAAATCGCCGAGAGAAGCGGAACCTCCGCAAGAAACAGGCAATAGCGAAATGGACGCCGACGCAAAAGCGCTTATTATTGCAATGCGCATAATGCGAGGCGACAACGTGCCGAAGAAAGACGAAGATTTTCTTTTTGAGCATAATCCCGAACTATATATGAAAGCAATAAAAATAAGGGCAATGACGGAAAACCAAAATCCCAAAGATTACGACAGTTTGTTTGAAGACGAGGAGGATAACGTATTGGATGTCGGCGGAAATTTTGCACAAAATTTCGATATTCCCACGCCGCCTGTCGATAATTCTCCCACAGTAAGCGCGGATTAACGTATTTTCTCCTGAAAAGCAAAACAAAAAAATTTACCTGTTTTTATTTAGCGGCAAATATTATATTATATAACAACAGCATTAAAAAACAAGGAGAAAATGTGAGCGCAAAGGCAAACAGGGAATACAAAGACAGCGTTTTTACAAGTTTGTTCGGTGAAAAAGATACACTTTTGGAGTTGTACAACGCAATACAAAACACAAACTACGGCAAAGACACCGATATAAAAATAACAACTTTGGAAAACGTGCTGTATAAAGGGCAGGCAAACGATATTTCGTTCGTAATAGACGGAAAAATTGTGGTTTTAATAGAGCACCAATCGACTATAAACGAAAATATGCCCTTGAGAATGTTGTCTTACATAGAAAGCGTTTACAAGAAAATAGTAAAGAAAAAGGATATGTATAAAAAACTGAAAATCAAGATACCGTATCCTGAATTTATTGTTTTGTATAACGGAAAAGACAAATATCCGTCGAAGAAAACGCTGAAATTGTCGGATATGTTTAAGAAAAACGAAGACGGCAAATGCCCGATAAATCTTGAGTTGCTTGTGCAGGTTTACAACATAAATCAGGGGTATAATCCCGTATTTGCACAAAAAAGCGATGCGTTAGACGGTTATGAAATGCTTGTTGCGCGAGTTCGTTATTATTTGTTAAAAAAGAAAAAAACGCTGAAAGAGGCGATAGATCTTGCTATAAAGGACTGTATAAACGAGGGTAAAATAGCAGAGTTTTTAGAAAGTCATTCAACGGAGGTAAAAGATATGTTGTTAAGAGAATGGAAATTAGAAGACGAATTGGATGGGCAATTGTCGGACGGCATAGAAATTGGAATGCAACGAGGAATGCGACAAGGAATGCGACAAAGAGATGAAGCAATAGCCATAAATATGCTAAAAAAAGGCATGTCTGTCGATGAAATTTCGGAACTGACAGGTCTCTTCATCGACGACATCCTGCGTTTGGAATACTAAACACAAAAGAAAGGTTGCTCTATGGTTGCAGAAACAACAATTCTCTCACCCGCAATATCACCCTTGATTAACTTCAACGCCATTTTCCACGCCCCAACAACCGCGAACACATTCGCGAAATCACCTATGTTTAACCCCCCACCCCCCCCCCCAATTT
>WRAZ01000073.1 GCA_009779925.1 Chitinivibrionia bacterium | reverse complement strand
CTTTTGGGGCGTTCCAATGTCGGAAAATCGTCTTTTCTTAATTTAATCTTCGGCGAAAGGGCGCTTGCCAAGGTGTCGCAGACTCCCGGTAAAACTCAACTTATGAATTTTTTTTCGCTTAACGCCAATCTTTCCTTTGTGGATTTGCCGGGCTATGGTTATGCAAAAGTGAGCAAAACGCAATTGGCGGGCTTGTCGAAAATAATTATGGATTATTGCAAAAACCGCGAAAATTTATCGGGTATAATCTGGCTTTTGGATTACCGTCGCGAGCGCGGTACAGACGCCGATAAAGAAGCGGCAGAGTTTTTATCTAAATTACCAATTCCGATTTTTGTAGTCCTAACCAAAAGCGACAAACTAACCAAAAACGAAAAGGCAAAAAACCTTAAATCAATAAAGCAAATATATCAACTTACAGACGAAATTCCCGTAGTTTCGACAAGTACGCAGGAAAAAGACAGCAAATGGAATTTCTGGGAAAAGTTCGCTGTTTGGGTTGGGGCGTGAGGTTGTAGTAGCAGGGGTTTTGGGCGACCATCAAGATCGCCCAAATATATATCAAAACTTAAAACTAATTGCCAAACCACCCGATTTCGATTGTGAGTCAACGTATGGCATTAACATGAAATCAGAATTTGGAGCAAATGCTCGTCTGTTGTCATTTGAACGGCTTTTTGCTGTAAAACCATCTATAATATTCCAACCATAAAAAGCGAGCGCAGAAAACATAACTACGTTGCGCCCTGCTTTCGCTCTGCGAAGCTCGTCTTCGGCGTATTCTACTCTATCACGGCTTATGTTCCAAGTCGGGTTTTGTTGTTGCCTTCTCCAATATTCTGTTAATTCTCTGCTTAGGTCATCTCTACGCAAGCCTACGGCTGTTCCTGTCGGTATAATGGCTATTGATAAAGCCGAAATACTGATGATAGAAAATACACCTTTGGCTTTATCGCCCTTGTAAATCTGCGCCATACCGGGAACAAGCGGCTTGAAACCTAATCCTCTTCGTTCGGCAGTATGCAATCTGTCGAAATATTCACGAGGAATTGGTGGCAGTGTATATGCAGGACTTCGGGCGATATGCACTAATTGCCAATAATCATATCCGCCGTCTTTGCGCCTTTGATGGAATTCACATACCAAATCGTATTTGATTTCCAATGTATTATTAGATTGCAAATTTTCATTTCGCACTTGCACGTGTTCGCCTGTAATAACGCTTCGTCTCCGAAATACTTCCTGCCTTGCTTGTTCGCGCGCTTCGGTAATAGTTCGTCCTCTGCCGTAAATTACGCGAAAATAAGATACGTTAGTTTCTGGCGGAAGATGTCTGCCGTTTGTCCATACGGGTCTTTGTCCGATAGCGTCGGGACACTGCGCCATTATAGGTGATAACGGCGCGAGCGACAGCAATAAGAAAAAGAAAACAATTAAATTTTTTAGCATAATTCTACTCCTTTTCAATTTCCTCTTGCTTCTCTGACTGCCGCTAATGATCTTTCACGGAAATTTGCTCTTTGGAGTGCAATACGCTCTCTTTCCGAATTAGAAACTTTGTTTTCAATCATATCGACCATTTGGTTAGCCATATCTACCTTGCTAATTCTAATGCCGATAAAACAGCTGACGTGTCCTCTTTCATCAACAGAGGAAAATTTAGGACCGCAAACTGTAAATGTATTGTTTACAATTAAGTCCATTATTTGTCTTCCGTCGGCTTCCAAGTCCATATCCGCGTCTGAGCCTTGATTGTTTCCTGTTATCCTGTTGTAATCTTCAACCATTCCCTCGTAAGCGTGTTGCATTTTTTGACGAATCATATTTTGAGCATTAGTTAGTGCAGCACGTTGCAATACATCCATACGTGCACGGGAGCCGTTTGCTATACCTGTTGCTGCAAACCATTCGTTGCAATCGTGTATGGTACACGGCGCTTCAAAAACTGCCCCAAACGGACTTTGTTCGCCTCTTTGCGCTTGAGCAGGCGCAGTTGAAGCGCCTCTGTTTCCGCATCCCATAAACACCGTCATCGCGCTTGCCACTGCAAGCATTACGAAACCTCTTTTTAACTGCATAGATTTTCCTTTCATTTAAGTTGCAGTTTTGGCAAAACAGCAAAGGCTGTTCCGCCGAAATCATAATTCTGCGACAAAAAATGAACTTACATACTTTAAATTTAAGTGATAAAAAGAGGCAGAACAACCTATTTGATAGGCAATTATGCATATCACTTAAAATATAAAAATATATGAAGAACAGAGGTTATGACTCCATTAATCATTTTTTGTCGCACGGGTAAAATAATATATTGTTGCGGCGGCGGTGGGAAGTTTTTTGAAAAATTGTGTTTTTTGTCAGTGGCAAATGATATTTTAATGTATAAATGTTTGTTAAAAGGGGTTTTTATGAAAATTATAGCAAAGCAAAAAATAGGAAGTATGGACAGGAATTTTTGGCGCAGGTTAAAAATGGCAGACCGTATTCAAACTATGAATATATTTAACGGTATGAGAGAAGAGGCGGTCGGCAGAGGTTTATTGAGCGATAAAGAAATCGAAAAAGAAATATCTATAGCGCGTTCAAACATAAAAAAGCAGAAGGAATTAGTTTGATAGCAGTTGTTATAGATACCAATGTTTTGGTGTCTGCTTTTTGGAAACCCGATAGTAATCCTGCGACAGTTGTAGGTTTAATGCTACATCCGAAAGATGATAAAGTAATAACACCTGCAAGTTTTTTGTCAATATATCCTATTTTGAAATGAGCAAGGAACGCCTTATAATGGAACTAATCCTCGCACCGCTTCACGGAATTACCAACGCGACTTTTCGCAGGGTTTATCATAAACATTTTCCGTATTTTGATTGGGCGATTGCGCCGTTTGTATCGCCCTCGGCGGCGCAAAGTATCGGCAAAGGGCTTTTAAGCGATTTATTGCCTGTCGAAAATGAAAATTCTATACAGATAATACCGCAAGTTCTTTTGAACAAAGCAGATGTTTTGTATCCGTTTTTGGATAAGATTTATGATTTTGGCTACAGAAAAATCAATGTAAATATGGGCTGTCCTGCAACAGTTGTCGTTAAGAAAAACAAGGGAGCGGCACTGCTCGAAAGAGCCGATTTGATTGACGACATATTGGGTGCGATTGCCGCCGACAAACGCTTTGAAATATCCGTGAAAGTGCGCCTCGGAATGACGGACAAAAGACGAATATATGAAGTTTTGCCGCTTATAGTAAAGCACGAAGTCGATGAACTGATAATCCATCCGAGAACTGCCGATATGCAATACACTGGAGAAGCAAATGTTGAAGCATTTGAGGAGATTGCAGAAAAAATTTCGAGCAATGCTGTAAGTGTAATATACAACGGCGATATCTTTTCTTTAGCGAAATTCAATAATTTGTCGGCTCGTTTCGGAGATAAAATCAAATCCGTTATGATTGGCAGGGGAGCGCTGGTAAATCCGCTTTTGACGGGGCTTATAAAAGGCGAGGACTTTGCAAATCCTACACAGAAAATTTACGATTATCTTAATGATTTATGCTCGCAATACAAATCGCAATATTACGGCGAAAATCCCGTTTTAGGCAAAATGAAAGAACTTTGGACATATTTGCGGTTTTCGTTTGACGACAGCGAAAAATACGTTAAAAAAATCCTGAAATCACAATCTCTTTATTCTTATGAAAAGCACTGCGAAGAATTGTTCGCAAATTCCACGTTTGACTGTAACAAAAACATTCTCGGCAATATCCAAACTGACGAGTGATAAACAAAAGTAAGGATTGATATGAAAATCAAAAGGGTTGTTATAATTGCATCTGTTGCGGTTTTGGCGGTGGCAGGCGCGGTGATTTTTTTTAACAGAAGGGCGCCACAAATTCGTTTTGAAACGGAAGCGGTCTTTATCGGCGACATTCGCAACACTATAACCGCAACGGGCAGGGTGCAACCGCTTGAACAGGTGGAAGTCAGCACGCAGGTTTCAGGGATTATCGATACTATTATGGTAGATTTTAATGACAAAGTCAGCGCAAATCAGATAATTGCGATTTTGGACAGAAGCGTTTTGCAGTTGCAGGTTGCCCAAAGCGACGCGTCTCTTTCTTCGGCGCAGAGCGAATTTGATTTCCGGAAGTCGCTTTTTGAGAGGGCAAACGTAATGCGTGAGCGAAATATGATTTCCGCCGACGATTACGAGCAGGTAAAATTTAATTTTCAGCGCGCCGAAAATTCGTTGCGAATCGCTCGGATTGACAACAATAGGGCAAGGACAAATTTGGGGTTTGCTACAATTCGCTCGCCTATCGACGGGGTTGTTCTTTCGCGCTCGGTGGAAAGAGGGCAGACTATTGCCGCCTCGCTCAATGCTCCCGCGCTTTTTACAATCGCCCGCGATTTAACGCGAATGCAGGTTTTGGCAGACATTGACGAAGCCGACATCGGACAAATTCGCGAGGGAATGAGAGTGCGTTTTACCGTTGACGCTTGGATGGACAGCGCATTTTTCGGAGAAGTTCAGTCAATTCGCATACAGCCGAACACTGCAAGCGGCGCAGTAAGTTATACTACCGTAATAACCGCCGATAATTCAAACGGACTTTTGCTTCCGGGAATGACGGCAACCGTCGAAATAATAACGAGCGGCGTTGAAAACGTATTGGTAATTCCCGCAAGAGCGCTTAGATACAGACCGTCAAACGCGACAGCGGCAAGAAGTTTGCAAGGAGCGCAACAAGGCGCGCAGGCACGACAGGAGCAAGGTGAACAACGCCAAACTCAAGAGCGGGAGCAGGGGCAAAACAGAGAACGAAGCGGCTCGCAAAACAGAGAACGCGGCGAACGTAGCGGCGAGCGCGGAAACAGGCAAGGCGGACAGCGAAATAATCGACAACAGGGAGGCGCCGCTCAAACAAGAGAGGCAACTGTTTGGGTGCTTGAAAACGGAGCGCCGACCGAAAGACTGATACAAACAGGCGAGCGTTCGGGCACGCAGATAGAAGTTCGCTCAGGGCTTGAAGTCGGCGACCAAGTGATAGTTATCGAAGTAAGCGGCACTGCGGCAACAAGAAACACAACCGCGCGAAATCCGCTTCAGCAGGGCGGTGGCGCCAACGCTCCGAGAGGAATGACGAGCGCGGGCGGAGGCGGCAGACGATGACAAAAAACGTGTGTATGGAAGTCCAAAATTTAACGCGTGAATTTCGTCTTTCACAAGAGGTTGTTCGCGCATT
>WRAZ01000072.1 GCA_009779925.1 Chitinivibrionia bacterium | reverse complement strand
TTGCGCAAACTCCAAAAAAGGAGCGAGTATATTCCATGTTTTTATATTCGCTCTATTGGGGGCGGTGCTTTCTGTTGTTATTTTGCACCATCTTCATAGGGGCGGGCACTTTTTTTGTTATTTTGTGTTTGTCCCTTATTTCCAAAAGAGAACAGACGGAGTTGTTGCCGTCTGTTCTTTTTTTTGTTTTTTGTGATAAAGTAGAAAGTTTTGAGAAAATTACAACAGTTTTCCGTTTTCGGTTATTGCTATTGTCTTTTTATATTCAATATTTGTTATCGCCTTGTCCGTAATTTTATACCCCTGCGCCGAAACACCTTTTACCGTGTAAGTATCAATAACGCAAATTTCCGCCGTTTTCCGCATTTTTCCCGCGGGGACAAAATTTACTATAAACGCACCTGTCGTATCTGTGGAAAGCTCTAAAAGTTCGCATTTTTCGTCGGGCAAAACCGAATATTCTTTTCCCGTAATAGTCTTGTCTATCTTGAAGCGTTTCAGGTAGATGTGGTTTTGCGCGTTTTTGTAAAGCGCCGTAAATACCACGTCTGCCGCCGCAACTTCCGCCAAGTCTATAAAGCGCATTCTGTAGCCGACAAACATTTTTTCGGGGACTTCAATTACCTTGTATGCGCCGTTTTTATCGACAGTTAAAACTTTGTCATAAACCGATACTTTGCAACGAACGGGACCGTCTTTTATTTCGTAGCCCAAATATCCGTTGTTGCCGTTGTAGCGCAATTCTTTGTCGCGAATTGCCACATCGCGCACCGAGACCCTGTTCATTTCCAAAATTTCGGTTTTCCGCGGGTATAAATGCCCGTATTTTTTATCGAGATTTTCGACCCATTCTATCGCATATTTTACGATGTTTTTAAGCAATTTTTCGATTTGTGCAAGCCGTTTGTTAATTTCATCGACTTCTTTTTTGTTTTTTTCTATGTCGTAAAGCGAAATTCGGCGAATGGGAATTTGAAGCAGACGTTCGACGTCATTTTCGGTAATTTCGCGCCCAACTTCTTCTTTAAACGGCTCAAAACCGTTCCTAACAGCCAAAATTATGTCTTTGGGCGTTCGCATTTCTTCTATTGTTTTGTAAATTCGCTCCACTATGAAAATTCGTTCAATGGTGCGCATAAAAAGTTTTTCGCTTAAATGGTATTTTTCGAGATTGAGTTCCGCTTCCAAAACGTTTTTTAACTGCTCGCAACTGTCTTTTACTATTTCGGTTATCGGCAGAATTGCGGGGCGGTTTTCCTTAATCAAAAGCGAATTTACCGACACGCTTTTTTCGCAATCGGTGAAAGCATAAAACGCGTCTATAATCTCGTTTGCCCTAAATCCGCGTTTTAACTTTATTTGTATTTCTACTTTATCGCTTGTGAAGTCGTCTATTTTTGCTACCATTATTTTGTTTTTCTTTGCGGCTTCGTCTATGGATTTTATCAGTGTTTCGGTTGTGGTGTTGCAAGGTATTTCTTTTATTACCACGGTTTTATCGTCGAGAACTTCGAGTTTTGCGCGAGATAGAATTTTCCCCACACCATCCTTATAATCCGAAACATCAACAAAGCCGCCCGTCTGAAAATCGGGGTACAGCACGAAATCTTCGCCTTTTAGCGCAGAAATCATTGCAGAGAGCGTTTCGTGGAAATTGTGCGGCAAAATTTCGGTAGCCATTCCTACGGCAATTCCTGTTGCGCCGAGCACCAAAGATACGGGAATTTTTGCGGGGAAGAATATCGGTTCGTCTTCGCGTCCGTCATAATTCGGCTCAAATTGCGTTATTTCGGGGTTGTATAAAACTTCCTTTGCCAGGGGGGTTATGCGGCATTCTATGTATCGCGCCGCCGCCGCTTCGCTTCCGGTGTAAATATTCCCGAAATTTCCCTGTTTTTCGATAAACAAGCTTTTGTTCGCCAAAACAACGAGCGCACCTTCGATTGACGCGTCTCCGTGCGGGTGAAACTTCATAGTTTGTCCGACTACGTTTGCGACTTTGTGGAGTTTTCCGTCGTCCATTTTCATAAGGGTATGCAATATTCTTCGCTGAACGGGTTTCAATCCGTCTTCTATGTAGGGAATAGCGCGGTCTTTAATCACATAAGACGCGTATTCCATAAAACTTGACTCGAATATATCCTTAATATAAGCCATTTTTCTCCCCGATTATTTTTGTAAAATACTTTTTGGGCAACGGTTCGGGCTACAGTCGCCCCTATTTTTTTACAAAAAAAATGTTTTTTGTGAAATTTTTCTATACCAGCTCGACGCCGGTTCTTTGTATTTCCGGAAGAAAATCCGCGTAATCTTCTTTTGGGACAACAAAATGCGGCTCTATTCTTATGTCAACGTTTTCACGCAAACCCCAAATCGGAACAACTGTTTCTCTGTAATTGCCTTTCCATTCGTTCACAACAAACGCAATATCAATGTCGCTGTCTTTGTGAGGGCAACCTTTTGCGAAAGAACCGAAAAGGTATGCCTTGTCTATTTGTAAGGGCAAATTTGCCGCTTTAACAGCATTAAAATATTTTTTCGCTATTACAACAATATCTTCTCTTTTGTCCATTGCAACAACTCCTTTGTTTGTTCGTAAACCCATTTTGTCGTATCGTCCGTCAAATATCGGGCTATTTCGTTTTTGTAGTCGGGATAACGCGCTTCTATATTTAAAGGGTTCAATTCTCTCAAAAAAGATTTTTGTTCTTCGCTCAGCAAATCGAAAAAACCTACCTTTTGAGCAAAAAACACTAAATCGTGTTTAAATGGGGGAGTGTCTTTAAGTAATTTTACAAAACATCCCTTAAACAACTTTTCTACCGATTGGTGGCACATAAACCCGACATAAAGATTGCGTTTCATCTTCAGCAAAGCTCCTGCAACTTCAAAATCTTCGTTCGACAAAGCAAGCCAATGGTTAACTTTTTCTTCAATTGTCATAATATACCCTTTTCATAAACGTACTGTCAAAAATACTATTTGTTTTCTGATAAATGCGAATTTTCTTTGCTTTTCTTGTTTTTTAGCAAATGACAAATTAACGCAAAAAAGGGGCGGCTTGTCAAGTCGTCCCTTTTGCTGTTGGAGTAAGGGCGGGTTTCAAACCCGCCCCTACATTATAAAAACTATCTAACCGAAATTCGCCTTACCAAAGTTGCGTTTGCGCCTTGAATACGAACTACAACCACGCCTCTTGCAATATTTTGTCCGATATTCAGAGAATTCACGCCCGAAACAAGGTTCGCGCTCGTTTGCGAAAGCATTCTTCCGTCAATACTGTGAATTGAAATGTTATACATTCCCGCTTGTCCGACGTTCAGGCTGAGATTTCCTGCGTTGAAGCCGTTGATTGCCAAAGCTGTGTTGTTTGCAGTTCTTACAGCATTATGCGTTTGCGGGATTACAGACGAACTGCCGCCGCTCCATTGCGCACCTACAAGAGTAAGAGACGATACCGTAAGATTAACGGTTTCTCCTTGCTCTGTATGGAAGAATGTTAGACTTCGTATATCGGTAGAAGCAGGGTTAGACAATCCGGCTCTTACCTGTTGCAAAGTAAGATTAACGGTATGTGTTCCTGCTTGCAACTCGGTGCCTGTCGGAGCCCAATCGGGATCGCCCGTAGACGTTTCGGTGCACAGCACAAATCTGACAGGATTGTCTGCCGTGTAAGTAATTCTTACTCCTGTGATACCTGAGAAGTTAATATTGGCGTCTGCAAGCCACAACTGCAATCCGAGCCACGCATAATTCGGGCTTTGGCTGGTTCCGAGTTGTAAGCGGGCGACCATATTTTCTGTTTGTCCGTCTGAAGTAATATTCACTCTTGAGCCTCGGTCAACACTGCTGTCGCCTTCAACGTAATACGACCAACCTGCGTGTTCCCACGGAACTAAATTGATGCCTTCAACAGGTAAAGTGCTACACGTGCAAGGACGATTACCGCAAATATTGCATATCGGGTCTCCGCCGCCTATCGATTGCCACTGCGCCGTAATAGTTCTGTTGGAAGTGATATTTGTGTAGCTTCCGCTCCATCCCGTAAAGTTATATCCGTTGCGCGATACTGTCGGCGGTGTTGCGTTTGCGCCGTTATTTACGGTTTGCGAAAGCGCTCCGCCGCCTGTGCGATTGCCTTGTGCCAAATCAAAATTAACCGTCCAAGTTTGAACGGGATTAGTTGTGCCTCCGCAACCTGTGCAAGTTCCGCAACCAACTGTCGGGGCGCTTCTGTTCCACGGCGGGACTTGGCAAGACCATTGTCTTGTGTTAGTCCACCAATTTGTCGCCCAAAGCGGCTCGAAAGGATCCCATATACCGCGTCTGCTTGGCGCAAACTGGTTAGGTCTTGGCCACATATTAGCACTCGAAAGTTTTTCAGGTATGCTTCTGTCCGCTACTGTTCCGTCGGGGTTGAGAGATTTAATCATAAACAATTCGCGAACAGTAACAATTTCAAAACCGCGTGCTCTTAACGCGGGAACCATTAAGCGCACTGCCTCAACTGTTTCAGCTCTTCTGCCGCCGCAGTCGTGCAAAAGAATGTTGCCGCCGTTCAAAGCATCATTTGTTTGGTTCAAGACAAAGTTTGCTATCGTGGTGCGACCGCCGCTACCTTGGTTTGAGTAGTCCTTGGGATCTAAACCAGAATCCTTAAATACCATATTTAACTCTCTGTCAAGATTCAACAAAATATTTCCGCCGCCGCCCCATTCAAAGTGCGGTGCGCGAAACGCAAAGGGCCAAAATTCTGTTGCGGCAAATATTGCTTCGCTTGCCTGTATTAAATTGGCGCGAGCTTCTGCCGCCGTTGTGGCAGGTGGCACGACGTAATTTTGCGCTCCGCCCATGCTCATGTGGTTAAACGTGTGGTTTTCAACATCGTGGCCATTACTTATCATACGCTGGATAATAGGAATGGTGTTTGCGTGAAGACCGCTACCGCCCGTTCCAGCTGTTCCTCCCGAAGGGTGCCACAAGGTTGAATTGTTGAATTTATGCGGGTTTACAAAAAATGTTCCGCGTGCGCCGTGTTGCTCCAAAATATCAAGAATCTGAACGGTGTACAGATTGTTCGGACCGTCATCGAAAGTTATCGCTATAAAACGTGTTCCCGCGGGAAAGTCCGCACGGGTCGGATACCTGCGTTGACCGTAAGCAATGCTTGCAATTAGCATCACACAAATAAATGCAAGTAAAAATCTGTTAAGATTGTGAAGGGTACCCCCCCCCCCCCCCCAAATTTTTATTTTTTTTTTTTTTTTTCTTCCTATTTTTTTTTTTTTTTGCTTTTGAAAATTAAATAAAAATATTAAAAATCATTTTAAAAACAATTACTACTAATATTTTTTT
>WRAZ01000071.1 GCA_009779925.1 Chitinivibrionia bacterium | reverse complement strand
TAATCGTATTTAATGTATGCCAAGAAATAGAAATATATTCCTCTCGGCTCCAACGCCACAGCGGCGTTTATGTATTGTTCTATTTGGTCTATAACGGGTCTTTGCGTTAAAAACGCCTTTTTGCCGCCCAAAAGCGAAATCGCCGCGTAAAAATAGATTTCGGAATTATCTATGTCATTTTCTATTGCTTTATTAAATGTTTTTTGCGCATTCTCGTAAAGACAAAGTTTAAGATAACACATTCCTAAAGAAGCATTTATTTCGGGATTGTCGGGATTTTCACTCAACGACTTTTTGTAGGAATTTGCGTATTTGTTCAAATCGCCTAAAGTCATATTTTGAACACTGTTGAATGTAGCAATAATCACGGGTTGTTGGCAATAACCGCAGATTTTTGCTTTCATTTCTACAGGCGCGCCGCAACTTGGGCAAGCCAAACTGCTTATTTCGTTCCCCATCTTTTACAACCTTTCTGCAGAAACAGCAAGGGCTGTCCTGCCAAAATCAAATTTTTTTGCAGTAAAAGATGAATTAACCCGTGTGTTAATTTTGCGATAAACAGTAGCGGCGAGGCAGAACAACCAATTAAGGTCATTCTCGCCGCAAGGGCTGTTTAGAGAAAATTTTAAAAGAGCACGGATAGATAAATCGAAACGGATTTCGACTATCCATCTTTTACTGCACGGAGAAAATAATATTTGGTTAGGGTGGAGTGGGAAAGAAAATTGTTTTTTGTGGAAATTGGGAAAGTTTGGTTATATATTTTTCAGTAATTCGGTGTTTTTAATTTCCATTTTTTTAAAGCAAAGCCCACGTGTTCCAAAATGGAACACGTGTTGCTCTCTATCAAAACCTATCATACAATCCACTAATCGACCTATCCGAATTGGTGTACACTATTGCGTTGGCGAACAAGTCGGCTACCGAAACTATTTCCAATTTGTCGTGTTTTTTCTCTTCGGGGATGAAAACTGTGTCGGTCACAACAAGTTTTTCTATGGGTGAATTTACTATTCTTTCTTTGGAATTGCCTGATAAAACTCCGTGAACGCAATATGCCTGAATTGATTTTGCGCCGTTTTTTACAAGCATATTCGCCGACTCTATTAACGAGCCGCCGCTTGCAACTTCGTCGTCGAAAATGAATGCGCGTTTGCCTTGGACGTCGCCTATAATGTTGTCCATTTGCGCGGTTTCGCTGTCGTCGGTGCGGCGTTTGTCCAAAATCGCCATCGGCAAATCCAGTCTTCTTGCGTAATGACCCGCGTGTTTTGCACTGCCTGCGTCGGGAGCTACAACCACGCCGTCCGATAAATCGTTGTCGTTAACTTGAAGACACGCGTCGCACAAAATTTTTCCCGCCAGAAGATGATCGCAGGGCATATTGAAAAATCCTTGTATTTGCGGCGAATGCAGGTTGGTCGCCATAACGCGGTTTGCGCCTGCGGCTTCCAATAAATCGGCTACAAGTTTTGCGGTTATGGAAATGCGTTTTTCGTCTTTTTTGTCGCTTCGCACGTACGGATAATAAGGCGTTACGGCGGTAATTCGGGCGGCGCTTGCGTGTTTTGCGGCGTGTATCATAATAAGAAGTTCCATAAGTCCGTCGTTTACGGGACAGCAACTCGGTTGAATAATGTAAACGTCCTTGCCGCGAACGCTGTCTTTGTACGCAACTTTGATGTTTTCGTTGCTGAATTTCATAATATCGACTTCGCCGAGTTCGACTCCTGCCGCTTTGGCTATTTCTTGCGCCAACGGACGGTTGGCATTTCCTGAAAAAATCTTTAAACCGCCAATCATAAAACCTTGCCTCCGTAAAATTTGTGAAAATTAGTGTTATTTTATTTGGAAAATATTATTTGCCGCGACACAAAACTCACAATTTTTTCAAAAAAAGCACAAATTGCCCGCGCGGCAGGTACCCAAATCGTATTTTTACGCAAAAAAACAAATAAAAAACGAGGTTATTATATGAATACGCCTGTTCTTGGAATGCTTATGCAGACGGGTCCCGTGGGTCTTACCATTTGTTGGGTTCTTCTTATCGCGTCGCTGATTTCGTGGGTCGTGATTATTAACAGAATTGTCTATTTGAATGCTGTGCGCGCTTCGGTAAAAGCATTCCGCAAAGAACTTGAGCGGCTCCAGTCGCTTCGGGATTTCGGAAGCATAAAGCAGTCGCTCAGGGATTCTTACGCGGGTTATTTGGTTGGATATTACATCTCCGAATTTAACAGAATTGCCGCTGATTTACACAAAAAAGCGTCCTCGAACGAAGGAAAACTCTCGTTTTTCTTTGAGCATCAGGTGACGATTGCGCAAGAAAAAGTAAACAACGAAACGAGCAAAGCAGTCCGAAAACTCAGTTGGGGCTTGCATATTTTGGCGATTATGAGCAGCGCCGCGCCGTTTGTCGGTCTTTTCGGAACGGTCTGGGGAATTATGGACGCGTTTTTTGAAATCGGCGACAAGGGTTCCGCTTCGCTTACGGTTATTGCGCCGGGAATTGCAACATCGCTCATAACAACGGTTGCCGGACTTTTGGTGGCTATTCCCGCGGTGGTGTTTTACAATTTGTTCCTGAAAAAGACAGAAAAAATCGAAGACGACCTTGACGACTGCGCGGAATTGGGCTTCATTAAATTTAAGGAAGAATTGCTCTCCGTAATAAGTAATGTAAGTTCGCAAAGCGCCGCTGTTTCAAAAGGATAATCGCTATGCCGCAAAGAAAAAAACGCAAAAGAACGCTCGAAAGCAGTATCAATATCACCAATATGATTGACGTGGTTTTCACGCTTCTTATAATATTTATGATAACCGCGCCTATGCTTACCCAAGGCGTTCAGGTAAATTTGCCCAACGCCAACGCCGAAAATTTGGAAATCGACCAAACCGTAATAGAAATAAGCATTACAAAAGAAAACGAGATTTTTATAGACAGAAATCCTGTGCCGCTCAGCGAATTTCCGAGAGAGTTCAGCGCAGTTTTCCAAAACAGATTTGACACGCCGATTTTTGTTTCCGCCGACAGAGAAGTGCCTTACGGTTTCTTTGTTAGGGTAATTTCGGAGATACAAAACGCGGGCGGAGTAAGATTGGGCTTTTTGACCGAACCTCTTGAAAACTGAGTAGCTTATGGCTCGCAAATTATTTGAATTTTTCGACGGCGAAGAAAATCCAAAAGCGATTACCGCAGTAGTCGTTCTCGCGGTGGTTTTTCACGTTCTTGTGCTTGTTGTTGCGCCGCTTGTTTTGTCCTTTTTATGGAAACCGAAAATTTTAACGCGCCCCCCGACTTTTGAATTGGTAAAAATACAATTACCGCAACCCCCTGCGCCGCCTGCAAGACCTACTCCCGTTCAGCCCACGCCGCAACCAACGCCTCCCGCGCCCGTTGAGCCGCCTCCCGCGCCGCCAGCTCCACCCGAGCCGCCGAGACCGACCCCGCCCGTAGAGCAACCGCGCCCTGCTGAGCCGCAACCGACCCCTCCGCAGCCAACGCCGCAACCTCAGCCGCGCCCTCAACCAACGCCTCCTCGTCCGACCCCGCCGCTCGAGGACGATATTTCTGCGTTTATGGATTTGTTTGCTGACGATAATGCCGCGCAAAACGCGTCGAGCGCGCAAAATATTTCGCTGACGGTAGCCGAGCCCTTCCCGTTTCAATGGTATTTAGACCAACTGCAAGCAAGAATTCGTCAACGCTGGAGACCCGGTCCCAACGAAAGAGGCGAGGTAGTAGTTCAATTCACAATAGGCAGAAACGGCTCGTTGAGCAATCTTACAATGGTAAATTCCTCAGGCAGACCGATAATGGACAGACAAGCAATGCAAGCCGTCCAAATGGCGGCGCCCTTCGCCCCGCTCCCCGCAGGCTTCGGCGGACAATCGCTGACGGTAGTGCTGACGTTGAGACCGTACGGTTAGGAGAATGAAAAAGATAAAACAACAATAAAACTATATAATTACCAATAACCTTAACTATTTTTTATGGAGGCATTTTATGAGAAAGATTTATTTATTTTTTGCTGTTTATTTTGGAGCGCTTGCTTTTTTACCTGTTTATGGACAAGGCGGATTTGTTGGACCGCGGGGTAGCGAAACGGATATTGTCGGCGAAAAAAGGATAACGCCCGTATCTGTCGCAAGAACCCTCAGAGACGATACTTGGGTATTTATGCAAGGAAATATTCTGCGCAATGTAAGGCATGAAAGGTATATCTTTGCCGACAATACCGGAGAAATTATGCTGGAAATCGACAGCGACGTCTGGCAAGGAATGTTGATAGGCGCAAACGACCGTATCGAGATTTTCGGCGAGATTGACAGAAACGGACGCCGTGTTTATGTGGACGTTAAATCAATAAGAATTATAGAGAGATAATCTAAGCGAGGATGTTGCGGCGTCCTCAATATTTGCGCGAATTACAAGAATACATCCACGCAATAGGAGTTGTTTTGCCCCCAAAACAAATAGTATTTTTCTTTCGAAAACATCCTCTTTTCAAGGAGACCCGAAAATGGCAAGCGACATTGATTTTGTAAATTACGTGGCAGACCAAATAAGCGGCGTAGGCGAAATAACGCACAAAAAAATGTTCGGCGAATATATGGTTTACGTAAACCAAAAGCCGATAATCCTGATTTGCGACAACACGCCTTACATTAAAAAACTGGACTGCGTAAAAGAATTCTTAGAAACGGCGGACGTCGGTATTCCGTACAACGGCGCAAAAGAGCATTACGTATTAGACATAGACGACAGCGAAACCGCCAAAAGCGTTGCGGCGGCGTTAGAGAAAGTAGTGCCGATACCGAAGAAGAAAACGAAGAAATAATATTTCGGAATAATCGGAATTACCGATTGACGGAAACGCAAAGACAAGGCATTGCCTTGTCTCTTTACAAATCCACCACCACCCTCACATTCATACCAATCCGCAAATCGGAGTTCTCCGATACCACCTGTATCTCCGTTTCAAATTCCGGGACGGGAGACTGCGCGGTCGCGGCGGGGTTTATTCGGGTGATTTTTCCTGAATAGACTTTGTCGGGGTTTGCATCCGTTGTTATGCTTACTGTCGTTCCTACGCTGATTTTGGGCAGGTCTTGTTCTCTGAATCTGGCTATAATTCGCAGGTTTTCGGTGTTTTCTACTGTGAATAATCGGCTTACGGCTATTTCGCCGACTTTTGCGATTACCGATGTTATTGTGCCGTCCATCGGGGAACGGATTGACGTTCTTCTGAGGGTTGCGTTTATTGCGTCGAGTTGGGTTTGCGCCAGATTTTTGGCGGCGGTTTTTGACTGGAGCGTGAATTCGGCTTGGCGAAGTTCGTCTCTTGCTATGCCTCTGCCGTATAGGGCGCGGGTGTTGTCGTGGTTGTGTTGGGCTCTTGCCGAATCGATTTCCGCCATTCTCAATGCCGCCGCGGCGCTTGCTCTTTGGATGTTTAAGTCCTCGCTGTTGAGCGCGGCTAATACTTGCCCTTGCTCTACGCGGTCGCCTTCTACAACATTTACGCTCACAATTCTGTTGGGAAGTTCGGAGTAAATATTTCTGCTCTCAACACTTTCAACTATGCCTCTTACGCTGATTTTTGCCGCATTGTTTTGCGGACGGCGCTGACTTTCTGCAATAAAATTTTCAAATTTTCTTTGCGAAATTCTTACTCTTGCGTTTACACCGATTAAACTGCCCAGATTAACGTCGTCGCT
>WRAZ01000070.1 GCA_009779925.1 Chitinivibrionia bacterium | reverse complement strand
CTATCAAAAATGCCTCCCCGAAAGTTTGGCGAGCGACCAAGACCGCTACAAATGCGAGCCGTACGTGTACCCTGAATACGTAAGAGGTCGCGGCGGTTTAGGACACGGACAAGGCGGACACACTTGGCTTACGGGAACCGCGCCCACAATGCACGCCTCGCTGACCGAGTGGATTTTAGGAATTCAGCCCGATTACGACGGCTTAAAAATTAACCCGCAAATTGCAAAAGACTGGAAAGAATTCACCGCAAAACGCAATTTCCGCGGCGCAACCTACGACATTACGGTTAAAAACCCCAACGGCGTAGAGAACGGCGTAAAATCGATTACTGTTGACGGCGCGGCGATTGAGGGGAATGTGATAAAACCCCACAGCGACGGGAAGGTGCATAAGGTCGAGGTGGTGTTGGGGTGATGGTTTGAATGCATGTAGGGGCAAGTTTCAAACCTGCCCTTACATGCAATGTTAAAAGAGCTCTTTTTTTTTGAATTTTTAATATGTTTTTCCACTTTTCGCAATAAACAAATAGTATTTTAGAACTAATTTATTGTTTGAATATAGAAATTGGGAGGTTTAATGGCTTTTTTTAAAGTGTTGAGAGCAGGCGCAAATGGCTTTTGCGATGATGATTTCAAGTATAAAAACAGTGATGAAAAATTAGTGAAAGTTGTCAAAGAAAACGGCGGAAACTTTGTTGTCTCCAACATGAATTTACTTCTTAATGCACAAAGGAGAATAAATGCCGAAAACCGAAATGTTTGAAGATATTTACCAGAGTATTCTGGGAGAGTTAAGCGTATTAAGTAAAAGCGAAGACAAAGACGATGCCGAGATTGCTAAATATTTACAAAGCGTTATTGGGAATATTAACAGCATTGAAAAACGTAAGTTAGCAGAAACATATCATGGGTATAAAGAAGCCACTAAATCGGATTTCCGCCATCAACTCAAGACGAGGAAGAATATGAAAAAAATTGGCAATCTGAATTACGTTGGGCACGTAAGAAGGAAATACTATCTCCATTATCTTTGGCACACGAATTTTTTCTTCTCGAAACCTATAATCGGCAACAAACAGAAATTGAGCGACTACAAGCAGATAATCAGCAACAACAAGTCGAAATTAACCAACTTAGAAAAGAGTTAAATAGGGCATAACGGTCATAAAAACTGCTGATCGTGAATATGGAGATGCATTTCTGCATCTCTGTATGTAGGGAAATTAAATAAAGCGTGCAAAAAATGTGCATTTTTGTATAGCAAGTAATTTTTATAAATTTAATTGCACCACGCGATAAAGCAATGTTAAAAATTGATGAAAATAATTACAAGAAAAACACAATTTTCACCAAAAACCAAAATAATCCCGTAAACCACCAAAAACAAAACATATTTTCTCTCGGATCTTTGACTAAAAAAATGATTTTTCATTTTCTCTCTTCTGAATATCTCCAATGTTCAATGTATATGAGGAAATGAGAAAGCGCAAGTGTCTAACGTTAGGCACGCTTCTTTCTCGTTTATTTTCGATATACATAGGTTTTGGAGATGACCTCAGAAGACGGAAGTTTTCGAGAGATGAGGCGCGTCTTTTTTATTACTCCGAAGTGTTTCGTTTCTCCACTATTAACTTATTATTAGGAGGTTTCGGGGTATGGTAAAAGTTTTTAAGTTTTTGGCGGCAATTTTGTGTTTTGCCGCAGTGGCGACGGCTCAGGTTTGGAACAGCGCAACACCGCCGACGGTTGCGGACGGGGCGACTATAACAATAGCCGCGGGGGCTTCGGGGCAGTTAGTCGTGCCCGAAAATGCGACGATAACCATAAGAAGCACAGGAATGGTTAATAACGAAAATAGAGAGATTTCTTTCAACATCGAAGAGGATGCAAAAGTTATTTGGTCGGCGCAAATTATAAGTTTAGCGCGTAATGTCGTAGTACTTAACGGAAGCGGCACATTTGAAGTTATTGCAGGCGCGCAAATAATCAATGGCGACAGAAAAGGAGGCGAGCTCTTTACCGAAAGAACAACCGCAATTAACCCTAACGATGCAATTACATTAAGAGTTTTGGGCGGAGAAATAAAAAGTTTGGGGAGAGAACGTAATGCGCAAGCGATTTCTTTCAGCGAAGCAACCGTCGTAATAGAAATTTTGGGCGGAGAAGTCGGCACATACGGCACATTTAGCGCAATCGCATCCTTCGGCGCCACTCCAACCGTCAGACCTTTAATTTCGGGTGGGGTTGTCTATCAGGTAAACTCCAACTTTTCTACCTCGATGTTAAATATTACAGACAATGGAGTGGTTGTTTCCTTTGAAAACGCAGATTTTGCAGGAAATTTTGACTTAGGGACAAAAAACAGATTTGCAACTTTGCCGACGGACGCGCAAGTTTCTTGGGGAACAAGCGGAGGGCAAAACGGCATAGTTTATCCGAACGGTTTCTTTGTTCCTCGTTCTTCGTACGCTTTTGCTTTGCCGCAAACTTTTGTTTGGAATGCCATTAGTGTGATTGGTAGAACCGGATTAATAAATGGCGACACGGTACAAATTGCCAGTTGCGCAAGAGGCACTCTTATTATTCCCCCCAATGCGGTTATAACAATTGTGGGAAATATTGAAGCGTGTTCCTCATTGTTGAGCTTCGTCAATCCGCTGACGACCCTTGACTTTAATATTCCTCCGACGTCCAGAGTTGTCTGGAGAGCAAATTTCGATAAAACAGGAGTTTTGAATTTAAGTGGTAATATGGCAATTAGCGGCAGATTGAGAGCTTCCGGAGGCGGAGAGTTAGAACTTGCAGGCGGTTCAATAATATGCCGAAACCCTAGTACCGGAAGCGGAAGCGGATTTCCTATTCGCGCAGATAGCGGCAGTACTATTAAAATTACCGGCACAGCTATAAGCAGGACGGGAACTGTCGGCGAAATAATTAATGCCGATAACGGCAGCACCGTTATTGTTTCCGGCGGAAGAGTGAGTACAGGAATAGCTGCTCATACCGGTGGTGTGGGCAGTGCTATTAGCGCCAATAACGGGAGTACTGTAATAGTTGCCAACGGTGGAGAAGTTATAAGCGGAATCAGCTCTGATAATAGTAGCAGCACCCATATATTGGGGACTATTTTAGCACGAAATGGCAGCGCCGTAATAGTTTCTTCCGGCGGAAGAGTTATTTCAAACGGAATACACCGTCATACTTCTGCAATTACAATTGACAACACATCGTCCGTTAAAATTGAAGACGGCGGAGTTGTAGCCAATGTAGTTGATCATAACCGCCATAACCGTGAGCATAGCAGAAGCCCTATTCGTGTTAGTAATAACTCAGATAGTATTACAATTTCCGGCGGTTTTCTTATTGCAAATCGTGAATTTGTGGTCGGCGGGGCTTTCAATTTACATGGCGTTCTTGCTGCTTTGCCGACAGGTAATTTGCGCGGCGGCGCGGTTATTGCGTATCAGGTGGGCTCATATCCTTCGGGAAGCAGAAACGGATTGCTTACTTTTCCTGAAAACGCAGATGTGTATTGGGGAAGACACTCAGGACAGGTCGGTATTTTTTATCCCGACGGATTTTTCCCTATCGAAGGAGTAACCCTTGACGGCGTTGTGGAATGTCAAGTATGCCGTCGTTTTCCCTGCGCTTGTCCTATTTCGATAACTTGGAACGCCGACGGCGGACTGCCTGCTCCTGTCCAAACAACCTCAAGCCCGGGCGGAAGAGTATTGCTACCTGCGGAAATGACAAAAGACGGATACATTTTTGTCGGATGGTTTTTGGACGCCGCTTTCCAAAACGCAGCAACATTTCCGATATTGAATGTGAATGCACCGATAATACTTTGGGCAAAATGGGATGAAGTTCCCAATTCTATCCGTCAAAGACAGCCGCAGTTCTCTTTATACGGAATTCTCTTGGAGAACGCAATCGCCTCCGATGTGGCAAGATTTTCGGTGATAACGCCCGAGCCCGCGGTGGCGAATATCGTAATTTTCGATAATTTGGGGAATGTTGTGTTTTCGGCGGACGGCGTAGGGGCGTATTGCATACGCCCTGCAACAATGCCCGTCGGCGATTTGGGCGTATGCAATACGCCCCTACAATGGAATTTAACCAACCCCAACGGACGCCTCGTTGCCAACGGCACCTATATAATCGCCGTCGAAGCAATTGGTATCAGCGGAAAGCGCTACCATTATTCCACTCGAATAGGCGTAAAAAGGTAGGCGTTTATGCGACAAATTGCGGCGATTTTCTTGTTTTTGGCTTTAACTTTGCAGGGCGGCTTTGCCGTTCCTGCAAACCCTTTAAGCGTTTCGCAATCGCAGCAAAATCACGTCTTTGAGGGCGAGTGGACTATGCCTGTAATTCTCGTTGATTTTCCCGACAGACCGTTCACCAAAACAAAAGAGGAGTTTGAAGAAATATTTAACGGTGCGGTGCGCAATTATTTTTTGGAAAACTCTTCGGGAAAATTCGATTTACGGGCAAATATTTACGGACCGTTTACCTTGCCTGATTCAATATCGGTTTATGGCACTTTCCGATGGCGTTTAGGCAATCATACAATCCAAGTGGCGCGACAGCACGGATTTGACCCTACAATATATCCTCACCCGCTTCCCGATTTTGAATACGATCCTTGGACGACTTACAGCAATTATATCGGTGTGCATATAATTTTTGCTGGTTATTGTCAATCCGAGGGCGTTTCGCGGGACGAATCGGTATGGTCGCACTCAGACGGTTGGTTTTTTTTTGATGACAATAACATTGAACGGAACGGCAGATACGGAGCTTCTCCCGAATTGCGCGGCAGAAGCGGCTCTAATATCGGACATATCGGTATAAAAGTTCACGAAATCGGACATTCTATTTTTCACATAGAAGATTTTTACGGCAGTTCGGGTTCGGTAGCTTTGGGTCCTTGGTGCATTATGGCAAGCGGCTCGTGGAATTTTATACCTCCGCGTTTTTCGGCGTATCCGCGTGCAAGATTGGGCTGGGCAACCGTAATTACACTGAATGAAACAGCGGCAAACATTACTTTGCCTAATCCCGCTTTACACGATATAGTATATCGAATAGACACACAAACCGAAGACGAATATTTCTTGATTGAAAACCGCCAAAGAGTCGGCGTTGACATCAATGTTCCCGCTGACGGAATGTTAATTTATCACGTAAATAGAAATAATCGGCTTTTTCTTTGGAACGCAAACCCCGAATGGCGCGGATACTATATAAAACAAGCGGGCTGCCTTGCACAAAACGGTTGCGGCGGCAATTCTACAGCCCGCGCCAACGATGTTTTTCCAAGAACCGAGGGCGCAATAACGCACAACAAATTTACGGATTATACCGTCCCCAATTCTCTGTCCTGGGCGGGCGAAAAAACCGACAAACCCATAACAAACATAAGACACAACACATTAACCCGAACAATAACATTCGATTTTATGATGACAACAACGTGGAACAGCGACACCCCGCCAACGCTCATAGACCAAATGACCGTAGTAATCTCCGTCGGAGCAAGCCGAACATTGCAAATTCCGCCAAACTCAACCATAACAATAATCGGCGAAACCGACAATTTATTCGACAATTCAAACAGAACAATCGGTATCCATATTCCGTTTAATTCAAAAGTAATCTGGAAAGCAAAATACGCAGGCACCATTCCGCAAAACCTAATGATAAGAGGCGACGGAGAACTTATAATGACCGACGGCGGCTTAATAGTAAACTACGACCCGACCTCGTGCAAATTAAGCATTTTACCCGAAAACGCACGAGTATCTTGGAGATTGTCTCAACCGACAGGCATTATTTACGGCAACGACGAATTTTTACCCATAGCAAACGTATCCGCAAGACACAATTTCGACAACTGGACTTTAAGCAAAGAGCCCAACTGCACGGATTTCGGCGAAATATCAAGAATTTGCCAAATCTGCACCCAAACAGAAACCACTCCCACCCCCGAACGAAACCCCGAAAACCACGCTT
>WRAZ01000069.1 GCA_009779925.1 Chitinivibrionia bacterium | reverse complement strand
GAAATAGAAGCTTCGTCTCGCTTCGGACGTTCGGACGACCTTGTAAGATACAGATTGTATCTGCTGAGAATAGAAACCGAGGGAATGCTTGCAGAAAACTACCAAATCGGCGCAACGGAGTTTTTTATAAGAACGGAAGAGTTTCTTCCAAATTTTATTCGCCCAAATACCTCGCGGGATAACAGATACGGAATTATTCTTGAGAACGCAGTAGTATCGGATTTCGCAAGGATTTCGGTAATCACCCCCGAACAAGCAACAGTGAATTTGGCAATATTCGATAATTTGGGCAATGTCGTATTTTCGGCAGACAACGTAGGGGCGGGGTTTGCCCGCCCTGAAAACAGAACGAACGGCGATTTGGGCGGGCAAACCCCGCCCCTACAAAACGCAATCGTCTGGAATCTAACCAACCAATCAGGCAGATTCGTCGCCAACGGCACATACCTAATCATCGTCGAAGCAACAACAGTCAGCGGACGAAGATTTGTATATTCCGCTCGAATTGGGGTGAGCAAGTAAAAGCAAGAACAAAAAAGAAGAGCGAACTGAAACTTCGCTCTTCTTTTTTATGTTGGCAAATATTATTTTACCCTTGAGTAGTCAGCCTAAAAACGGAAAACAAAGGATTTGGAATTGTTTAGGTGCAAAACTGTTCGGATGTTCGTTTTTTTTCTCTGCGGTATTTTTGCCGCGGCGACGCCTTTATTTGCACAGAATTTAGACGCTCAAACTCAGCAGCTTGTGGACAGACATATCCGAAACGGCAGGGCGGAGGCGAACGACGAAAGGGCTATAGCGCACTTTACAAACGCGCTGGAACTTGCTCCTCGCCGCGGGGATATTCACATTCTGATTGGCGACAGGCAAAAAAATCTTAATCAAACGGATTTGGCGCTCGGAAGTTTCAGGAACGGGGTCAGATTTGGCGGCGACACTACTCACGCAATGTTTCAGCAGGCGGAAATATTAAAGGAATTGAGTTTGAAAGACGGGCTGAACGTGAATTTGGCGGTTGAAGCGGCTCGAAGATACAGGGACGTTTATTTGCGCGACCCGTCTCATCTGCAAGCGGTTAAAAACAGGGGGATTTTGCTTTTCTTTCTTGCGGAAAACAGCCGAAACGACGAGGTTGCAAGCAGGAGATTGGCGAACGAAGCGATAATTATGCTCGAAAAATATCTGGAAACAAACAGAAACGACAGAGATGCGAGAAATTACTCTAACAGAGCGCGCGCATTGTTGGGAAATACATAGCACAAAAAAAAGAAAGGTTGTTTTAAGGCGATTTTATATGAAAATTTTGATTTTACTTGTTTTATTGTGGGCGAGTTTACCGTTTGCGGTTTTTGGCGCCGCGGACGTCTTGGACGATTTGTTTTTTGGCGACGACGGCGATGTTTTGGATTTGCTTTTTCTTGAGCCTCAGGGAGGGGCGGGGAGCGCAAGCCGTTCGCAACAACAGGCGACGGTCGAAATTCAAATGCGGATAGACGGGGCTCAAAATCAGATAAATTATCTTACAACGCAGGAAAACACCGCGCGAACATTGCGCTCTCTTGCAAGAGACAACTTAAGCCGCGCAAGAGAAGAGCTGGACGACGTTGACAACAAATACGAAGAGGCGCTTATGCTTTTTAACGCGGCGCCTCAAAACAGGATTGCGCAGATAATGTACGCCGACGCGGCAAAAGAGAAAGAAGCGGCGCAAGAAATATATGACAACGAAAGCAAAAAAGCAAATATTGTCGAAAATTTATGGATAATCGCAAGCGGAGAATTAAACAGGGAGCGCGAAACTCTTGTAGAACTCAGAGAAATGCAAAGAAAACTTAACGCGGGCGAAATTTCGGCTGACGAGATACGTTTGTCGCAAACGCAAACCGCTATTGACGCGCTCGAAACGGGCGAGAAATCGGCGCGCGAAACCCTCGAAAATGATTTGAGCGAGGCAACGGAGATGTTTCGAGAGCAAATAGAGCGCGACGAGCAGTTGAGGGAGCAATTTTTCAGAGCGCAGTTTGAAAGCGAATTTAAGAGTTATCGCGTGTTTTCCGTTCGTCCCGAATTTATAACGACGGGCGCGGTAATGGGCGTTGGAGCAACCGCGGAGTTTGGCAAAATCAACACAAACGGCTTGTATTTATCTTCGGAATTAAGTTTGGGCGCGGCGTTTTTAGGCGGCTGGTTTAACATTGGAATGTGCTTCAACAAGGACGGCGGCGTAAAAAATGTCTTGGGGCTTGGCGCGGGCGCTCATTTCAGCGGCGCTTATGTAGATTTTCGGAACTATAACGGAACGTGGCTTGGTCGAGACAAAGAAATAAATATGAATTTTGTCGGCGCTTTCCATAAATTGCTAATCGGCAGAGAGAAGAACATCGATATCACAAACAGATTTATGCTCGGATACAGAAGAAACCCCGTAGATTTTTTGAAAGAGACGGATAGTTTTGTTTATGATAACGGTCTCGGTATGGCTTATACTCTTAGTATCGGTTATACATTAACAAGAGTTAGGGGGCAAAGATGAAAATTATAAAGAAAATCGGCTTTTTTATTGGCGCGGCGGTATTTTTGTCGGTAATTTTCGGTTGCGGCGATTTTATTTGGAGAGACGTCGATGTTAAAAATATGACAATAAGCAATCTTTCGGAGTTAAAGGCTTTCAGAGACCGCGTAAACAGCGGGTATAATTTTGCGGGTTGGTATATAGAACTTCTCAGCGATATTGATTTGAGCGACGAAGAATGGATACCCATCGGAAGAGGTACATTGGAGGGTTTCAGAGGCACTTTTAACGGCAGAGGTAATGTTATCAACGGAGTGAACGGCGATGGTAGTGTTATGGGCTTTTTTGATTTATTAGACGAAAGCGGAATAATAAGAAATCTTGGGCTTACAAATGTTTATTTAATGGGGCTATTTGTCGGCGGATTGGTAAGTTTTAACTTTGGGACGATTGAGAATTGTTATGTTATCGGAACAGTAATAGGAACGGGAACAGATCATTTATCTTCTTCTACCGGCGGATTTGTAGGAACTAATTCCGGTATAATAAGAAACAGCTACGCCGATGTAGATATATTTGTATTTTCTATTATTGGCGGTGGATTTGTTGGTGTTAATGCTACTACAGGTGAAATTGAGAATTCTCATTCCAAGGAACGCACATTCTTAAATGTTGACAGGTATGTACTATTTTACAGAACAAACCAAGGTATTTTAATAAATTCAGATGTCAGAAAAGAAGTCGAAATGAAACAACAAAGCACTTTTGCAGGTTGGGACTTTGTTAATACTTGGGGAATTGACCCTGATATAAATAACGGCTTTCCGCATTTGTTAAGAAAATAAAAGGAGAAAAGATATGAAAACAATTTTGGCGGTTGATGACCAAAGTTTTAATTTGGTGAAGATAGAGGAAGCGCTCGAAGACAATTATAAAGTGTTGACCACGGCGGGCGCGCAAAGAATGTTTGAAATCTTGCAAAAAGTTAGCCCCGACCTTATTTTGCTCGACATAGAAATGCCCGAAATAAACGGATTTGAAGCAATAAGACGACTTAAAGCCGATGAAAATTATTCGCAAATACCCGTTATATTTTTGACGGGCAGAGCGGACGAAATTTCGGAGGCGCAGGGGCTGAAACTCGGCGCGGTCGATTTTATTACAAAGCCGTTTTCAAAACCCGTGCTTATAAATCGCGTACAAATGCACTTAAACGTTGACGAAATTATCCGCGAGAGAACGGAACAGTTAAAGCAAAAAGAAAAAGAAGTGCGAAAAATACGAAACGGGATTGTGCAGGTTTTGGCGAATATGGTCGAAAACCGCGACGAAATTACGGGCGGACACATCGAACGCACAACTTTGTACACCAATCTTTTAATAGAAACCTTGCTTGCCAAAGGAATATACGCGGATAAAATAAAAACTTGGAATATAACGGCGGCGGTTGCTTCGGCGAGTTTGCACGACATTGGTAAAATAGTAGTTTCGGACTTGATTTTGAACAAACCCGCCAAACTTACCGACGAAGAATTTGAGCAAATGAAAGAACACGCGAATAAAGGCGTGGAGATTATAGATTTGATAATCAATACAACGGGAGTTTCGGACAGTTTCCTTACAAATGCGAAATTATTTGCGGGCGACCACCACGAAAAATGGAACGGTTGCGGCTATCCCAAAGGGCTAAAAGGCGAGGACATTTCACTGCAAGGTCGAATTATGGCTATCGCCGACGTTTATGACGCGCTGGTGTCCGACAGACCTTACAAAAAAGCGTTTACCCACGAAAAAGCGGTCAGTATTATAATGGAAGACGCGGGCAAACATTTCGACCCCAAGATTGCGGACGTGTTTTTTGAAATCAACGATAAATTTGACGATATAAGGAAAAGTCTATGAACAAAATAATTTCGCTTTTCAGGCGCGATAAACCTGCCGACAGACAGCGTTCAATGTCGGAAATAGTTGCTTTTTCGGCAATTTTGTTTGCTATAATTTTTACGGCGGGAGTTATATCGTTCAGGGTTTCTATGCGATACGTTATCAGCTTGAGTAAAAAGGGCGAACTCACTCAAATGTTAGAAATCGAGCGAATAAAAAGAGACGTATTCATAAACGAAATGACGCCGATTATAGAAGAAATGTCGGTCGCGCTCAGGTTTTCGCAGGGTTTTGGCACGTCGTTTACAAAAACGCAAATGAGCGAAGTGGCGGATTTACACAGCAACTCTTTTAAGTTGATTTCTTGGATAAATCACTCCGACAGAATATTGCATATTTACGACCCGCATTTTTTTGACCCCAATCATTTTACGGACGGCGAATTTACAGTCGGCGACGAAGCCTTAGATACGTCTCTTCCCGAAAACAGCTGGTATTACACGGCTTTAAGCAGAACTTACGCTTTTTATTTTCACATAAAAGACGAGATGTTATGGCTTAATGCTCCCGTTTTCGACAATGACGGCAGACCTGTCGGAGTTGTTGGAATTGGGATTTATCAATCGGAATTTGTCCAAGAATTTTACAGAGGGCACGACGAAAAAACGCAAATTTATCTGTATAATCCCGCGGGAGAAATTACCGTTTCCAGAGGCGCGGGGCTCAAAATTGACATCGAGCGGGTTCTTTCCGTAGCAAAAAGGCTGGACTCCGGGCAAACGACGACTACGTTCAGCACCAATATCGGCGAAGTTGCGGTCGGCGTTATTCCGTCTATGGGTTGGTATTCGGTAGCAGTCAGTCCCAACAGTTTAGACGACTTCATAAACCCGGTTGCAGTGGTTTTTATGGTGTTGCTTTTAGTGATTGCGCTGATATTTGTAGTGTTCAACATATTTATAGGCGACGTTATAAAATCGTTGCGCGCGGCGCTCACTTCGCTTGAGACGACTTCGCAGTACAAAGACAAGTTTTTCGCCACGGTGTCGCACGAAATGCGCACTCCTATGAACGCAATAATCGGCATAGCCCAAATAGAACTGCAAAAAGACGACATAACGGAAGAGCACGCGGGCGCATTGGAAAAAATATACGCTTCGGGCAACGGACTGCTCGGAATTGTAAACGACCTTTTGGATATGTCAAAAATGGCTTCGGGCAAATTAGACCTCGCTCCGACGGCTTACGATATGCCGAGTTTAATAAACGACGCCGTGCAAGTTAACGTCGTCCGTATCGGTTCCAAACCTATAGAATTTATGCTTGACGTAGATGAAAATTTGCCTTCAAGTTTGTTCGGAGACGAGTTGCGCTTAAAGCAAATTCTTAATAATCTGCTGTCGAACGCAATAAAATACACCGATGAAGGGCATGTAAAACTCTCGGTAAATCATACGATTTGCGGGGAAGAGGCGATACTTCGTTTTGTCGTGGAAGACACGGGGCAGGGTATGAAAGAAGAAGACTGCAAGCGCCTGTTTTCGGAGTATGCGCGTTTTAACACGGAGGCAAACCGCTCAACCGAGGGCGCGGGTTTGGGTTTAAACATTACAAAACGCCTTGTGGAAATGATGCGAGGCACAATAACGGCGGAAAGCGAATACGGCAAGGGAACAACATTTACGGTAGAGCTAAAACAGGGGATTGTTAAATGCCGTCCGATTGGCGAGGAACTTGCGGTAAAACTGAATAACTTTACATTCTCGGGCGAAAAACAAGTTTCAAAACTTCGCCTTAATCGCGAATATATGCCATACGGAAAAGTTTTGGTTGTTGACGACGTGGACACGAATTTGTTTGTCGCCAAGGGGCTGCTTATGCCTTACGGAATAAACGTCGAAACGGTAAACAGCGGATTTGCGGCGCTCGATAAAATCAAAGAGGGCAACG
>WRAZ01000068.1 GCA_009779925.1 Chitinivibrionia bacterium | reverse complement strand
CAATTCGGTGATCCGCGTATCAACGTATATTAACTACTCCGCGCGGCTTTTCGCAGTCTGTCACGACCTTCTTCGACGGTAGATGCCAAGGCATCCGCCATATACCCTTAATATCTTAATATTGTTTTTCACACGCCTGCATTAAGCAAACGGTGTTTGTTTCTCGTTCAACGAAATCTTCGTATGTACTCTATTCGCTTTATCTGTCTTGTCAAGGAACTTGCTTAATCTCGCTGAAATTTATTCCGCTTTGTCAATTAAGCGGGGAGAAAATACGTTATTGTTATGGGCGTTGTCAAGGGGGGAATGGAATTTTGTGTAAAATATTTTATTTTGACTATTTTAAGATTTGGGGCAAACAGTTCGACTGTGCTTGTTGACTGTTTGCCCACAGGGCGGGCGATCCTATGTTTGAAAATCTATCTCATTGCCGCTAATATTTCTTCGCATTGTTTTTGAAGAATCGGAGTATCTTCGTGGGAAGTTGCCCAGACAATTTCTACATCAAGTTCTCCGTAGCCGTGAGTAACTATATTTCTTAACGTAATTATTGCCGAATATGGAATATTTCTATACTTTTCTTGGAAATTCTTTGACAAATGATTGGCTAATTCGCCGATTTGAAGCAAATCCATAGAAATCGCCTTGAAATACGGCTTACTTTTCCGGAATATTTCATAACTGTCTCCAAATGTTTCGTGGGTTTCTACTATTTCCGAACAATGTTTTATTATATGCCCTAAAATTGAAATATCTCTTTTTGTCCTATCCATAAATCTTTACCAATTCCTTTCTCATCTCTTCTTCAAAATTTCTGTCCAACCTTGTCTTTGTAGTAATTACGTCTATATTTTTATCCATAGATTCTTTTGTATCGGCGTAAAATCCACCCAGTTGAAAAAGCGTTCTTATTTTATCGGCGCGAACGTAAAAATCCACATCGCTTTTTTTTGTCGCTTCGCCACGGGCATAAGAACCGAATAAATACGCTTCGTTGATTTCGTATTTTTTGGCGACGTTTTCAAATCGCTTTTTAATTTCATCTACAGAATATACTTTGCGGTTCATACTCTATTACCTCGCTTTCTATGAAGAAAATACATTCCGCCAAAACAAAAAAGCGGATATTGAAAAAAGCAAAGGATTTTTACTTCGTTTCTATCCGCTTATGAAAATTCGGTATTTTGTGTTTGTTTAACTTGTTTACCGCTCTTTAACTCGGCAGCAGATTTTTCTAAAGCCGAGTCCCATTTCAAACCCCTTTTTTATGCTTTAATGTCGAACATCGCCGCCCATGCGAAACTAAATGCCCCCGTACCATGTTCCTCAAATTTTTTAAGGAAAGTATCGGTGAATAAATCTATTTTTTTCTCGCTGTCTATACGTGCTTGTTCTGAAAATGCAGCCGAAGCGTCACCGTTGAAATTCATGTTCATAAGTTGTGAAGATAAAAAACTCTTATTGTTTCCGATTATGAGTTGGAACGCAGATTTTGGGGAAAATTTAGTATTTTATAGAAAAAAGTTTTAACATTAGATGCCCCTCACTCGACGAATACTGCACAGGTCTATCAATCATCGTGATTTAGGGTCGCCGAACTTGAATGTGCGTGCAGAAATTCCCATTTTCCTGTCTCGCCGTTTTTCACGAAAACATCTGTAGTTTTGCCGTTGCCTTCGACTTGCTCGCCGTCAACTGTTCCGATGTAGTTGTATTGGTATGCGTAAATTTCGCACTTGTCGTCTTGGTAAACTGTTTTAATATCGGTTGCCCACCATTTAACTTGCTTTATCGTGTTCCAAAAGTTTTCGTGAAACTCCTTGACATCCTTAGTATCCGTCATCATTGTTCCTGAATGGCAAAAAGACGCGTTTTTATGGAATAATTTTGCAATGCCGTCAAAACTATGCAAGTTCAGTGCTTCTTGGTATGCTGCAAAATGTTCGGTGGGGTATTTCATTTTTGGTCTCCTTTTTTACGCTTACTTTTTATACAAATATAATATTTGCCACAAATAAAAAGAGACGCGAGCATCGCGTCTCTACAAAATATTCAGCAATATTTTGCCAATACCGAATAAAAATTACCGTTTCACACCAATCCTCGACGAATATACAAATCTTCTGCCGCTGATGCCTGTTGCTTCAACAAGCACCAAATACGTGCCGTTGGCTACAAATCTTCTTGCTTGGTTTTGCAAATTCCACGTAAATTCGTTGTTATTAGACAAGGCGTGCCTTGTCTCTACAAATACTGTGTTGCCGAGATTGTCCAAAATTCGGAGGGTTGTTTGGGCGGGCTCAGGGGTGATTACCGTGATTTTGGCGATGTCGGAGACGATTGCGTTTTCGAGGAGGATGCCGTGGCGGCGCGGTTGAGTATCGGGGCGAGAACGAATAAATGTGCTGCCGACGGTGTCGTCTGCTCCGGCGTTTCGCAAAAATGGGAAACCGTTGTTGGTTGTAGGGTTGATGTTCCAAATGTTCTCGAAATCCCAGTCGGTAAATGTTGCGCGATTTCTTAATTGAGCCGCGCTTGTTCCTGCTATATCAACGGATTGACACGGAAGCGAAGAAAACACGTTGCTTTCTATATTACTCGCCGACCAAAAACCTACAATTCCGCCGACCCTTCGTCGAGCTGCGCTAACCCCGCTCGCTATTATTTCGCCGTTTACGTAGGAGTTTGTAATGTTTATTCTGTTTCGCAGTGTTCCGATAAATCCGCCGGAATATGTAAAGCCGGAACTTTGACCCAAGGACGCATTAGAGGCAAGAACATCTGCCAAAACAAAAGAGTTGCTTATATTTACCGCGCCAACGCCCAAAATTCCTGAAGCATAACCAATAAATCCGCCCGAACGCGCTGTGTGGCTTAAGTTTGCAGTTGTCATCGTGGAACTTAAAGTTGTCAGAACCTCGCCGCTAAAATAGGACTCGGTTATACCGACGGTGATATTTGCTCGCCCGATTAGTCCGCCTGCAAGTGCAATACTTGCGGCTGTTGTTCCCGAAACAGTAGAGCGAATATCGCCCGAAGCAGATGAATTTTTTATTGTGATGTCCTGTTGCGCACGCCCAACCAAGCCGCCGACAACACTACTCGCAGTCGCAGCATTAGCTGTAATATTACCCTCAAAAGACGAATTTTCTATTATTACGACGCTGTTTGCATCGTTAATTAAGCCGCCGAGATTTACGGAATTATTTCCTGTAGCTGAGGCAGAAATATTTCCCGACACCAAAGAGTTGCGAATGGTTATATCGCCACCGCTTGTTGTTGCGGCAAGTCCGACCACAGAAGTGGCGCTTATATTCACCCTAACGTTTTCTATTAAACTGCCGTCTGCGTTATTAAGCAAGCCGTGCGAATTGTTTATGGTAAGATTTCGTATTTCTGCGCCTGTTATATTTCCAAAAAGCGGAGAAGATAAGCCGCTTATAGAGCGACCTTGTCCGTTAAATACTCCTCTAAACGGGCGAGCCGCCGTGCCGATTGCCGTCCAAGTTCCAGAAACATTTATGTTTGCGCCGAGCAGAATTGTTTCGCCCGAAAAATTGTTTCCGGCATTGACTAAATCTCTGAAAAAGGCTAAATCGCTTGCATTGTTAATAGTTGTGCCGTCCCAATTCCAAACTCGTTGGGCGTTGCTTGGAGTAAAAAGATAGTTTCCGTCGAGCAAAACACAACTGTTTCCATCATTTATACCCCAAGAAATACGGGCATTTTCGGGCAATGAAAGCAAACCGTCGCTTGTCCCTGCAATACGAATGGCGGCTGTGCTTGGATAGGCAATTACAATTCCGCCTGTTTGGCTTGTCGGAGCACGATTGATAACGTGGCTTGTGGTGCCTACTATACCAAATCCGGTAGCAATTATTAAGCCGCCGCGAATATTTACAATAGTGCCGGTTTCGCTAGATATTGCCTGTCCTGATGTTGCCCTGATTATTGCACCGTCGCGAACTTCAAGAGTTCCTGTCCCACCAACACTTACGGCATTTGGCGAACTCGTTCCCGAAGTAGAAATAGAAGTTTTTGCATCCCAATTTACAGTTGCTCCGGCTCCTATTCGCACATTGAATTCAGCTGCTCGCGAAATTACACCATTGCCCTCGCTCACAACAGTTATTGTTGCTCCGACAGGAACGCTCAATCTTCCTGACCAACCTTGCGAGGTATTATTCGGTATTGTTATTACTTCACCGTCAAAAGCAGTGAGGTCGGATGTTCCCCAAGTGGGGTTAGGGACTTGTATTATTTCTCCGCCGTTTTTATTTATTGTTCCGCCGCCACCGATGTTAATTGCTCGACCGTTAGGCGCGCTGATAATTCCGCCGTTTATAGTAATGGTATTACTTGCAGCGGAACCTGAAAAATTTATGGCAGTTCCTGTTCCGACCACACTAACTTCGCCGCCGTAAACTGTAATTCTGCCAGCGCCGGTGCTTATAGCCCTCGTAGCCCACGAGCCGGATTGTGTTTGTCTGATTATTGCACCCTCGTGAATTTCAATTCTTGAGTTGTTGCCACTGGAAAACGACACGGCATCCGAATTTCCGGAAGTGCTTATTCTCGCTCTCCATATCACAGTTGCATTATCGCCGATAGACACATCTAATCTCGTCGTGCGAGCTATCGGTTCTGCTCCGTCGCTTATTATTGTTACGGTTGCGTTGTTGGGAATTGTAAGTGTTCCTAACGCCTCGCTTGACGTAATTCTTATAGTTTGACCATCGGCAGCGGTTAATGCCGTAGTTGTCCAGTCTCTTGCGGTAACTACCTCTTGCGTGCCGGTTGTTGCAAAAAATTGGCTTCCATTAACTAAAATTCCGGTTTGACCATTTTGATTTGCCCACGAAACGTTTGCATTTAGCGGCAATGTAGCCAAGCCATTACTGCTTCCGGGCATAAAATTGCCGCTCACAGGATAAGCAACTAATACGCCGCCCGTTCTGCTTGTCGGATTACGATCCAAAACATTAGTTGCACCTACAACATTTGTTCCTTGCGCCACTATTAAACCGCCGCGAATATTTATTTGACCATTTCCGCTGCCAATTATGGCATTTCCTCTTGTAGCACTAATAACGCCGCCGCTTATTGTAATAATATTACTTGATGACAAGTCGGCAGAACGAATTGCCGCACCTGTTGATGCCGCACTAATTTCGCCGCCCAAAACACTAACTCTGTTTGGACTCGTTAAGTTAATGGCGTGCACCGGACCGATAAATCCGGGATCTTCTGTAAGCGTTTGCCTGATTACTGCTCCCTCGCGGACTTCAAGTTCAGCCCCTGCCAAAAGGTTTATTGTATGTGCTCCTCCCGACGCTGTAATTTCGCCGCCGGAAATGACGGCGTGCTCGGTAACGTTAATTGCTTCCGCCAGACCTGTCGCGCGGATTTCGCCGCCGGAGACCGTAATTGTTCCGGCGCGTATTATACGCGTTTGCGCAGAACCGCCGCCTCTAATTATGCCGCCTGAAACATTAACATTACTTGCCGCGATAGCAATACCTTGCCAAGTGCTTGCGTGAATATCTCCGCCTCTAATTATAATATTAGCGTTGTTTAGGGAATTAATAACCACATCTCTGGTGAAGGCATCAATTACACCCCCTAAAACATCAACGGTTCCGTTGCCACTTACGCGAATAGCATTTCCAATCCAACCTTGATTTCTTATTACCGCTTCATCATACACACGAAAATTTCCGGCACCACTAAATCTGACAGCTAATGTAGAAGCATCTGCCTCGCGACCGACTGCAAGACTGGAAACACTTGAGTTATAAAAAACTCTCGCTTGCCATCTTACAGTAGCACCTTCGGCAATACTCACTGCAAGCCTGGGGTTTAGAGCTGAAGCAGCAGGTCTGGAAGTCAGATTTACCGTCTCTGTTCCGTCGCTAATTATTGTTACCGTTGCGCCGTTTGGAACGCTTAGTGTTCCGGTCGATGTGGCAGAAACTCGTATAATTTCGCCGTCTTCAGCGGTTCCTGCCGCCCAATCTCTCGGTTGAACCAATCCAATAGTTACTGCGAACGAAGTCGTCGCAAAAATTGCAAGTATTACTACAATTGATTTTAGTTGGTTAGTCATTATTTTCTCCTTTTATTTGTTTTTGTTTTTTTCTTAATAAATATGCAAAAGAACAATTCGAAAAGTTTCAATTGCCCAAAAGAAATTTTATAGATTTTTGTGAAATATAGATATAAAATACGTTTTCGCCACTGCAAAAGTCAAGGGTTTAGAGAAGTTTTTTTGATAGAGCCGAGGCAAAAGTTAATTTCACCCTCTCATTTATCCCCACAAACGGCGGGGTTAATCACAGACAATTTAT
>WRAZ01000067.1 GCA_009779925.1 Chitinivibrionia bacterium | reverse complement strand
GGGCGAAAGTTTCTTCGCCCCTACCTATACTTGAGACACTGATTTGTTCTTCCCCCTCAAATTCTTCAAAGCCGATTGTTGGAGGTATTTTCCCATACTTCAAAAACTCGGCAGAAATCACCGTTTCTATCATCGAACCGGCACCCGACAAATGCCCTATTGCGCCTTTCAGTGAAACCATCGGCGGAATTTTTTTTCCGAAAATCAGTTTCAGCGCTTTTGCTTCCATTGCATCATTATAAGGGGTTGCTGTGCCGTGGCATTTTATTGCTGAAATTTCGGTTGCGTGTATATTTGCCGACTTTAACGCGCGTTCAATTGCCAACGCCAAACCGTCTCCCGTTTTTGAGGGACCTGTCCTGTGATTAGCGTCGTTGCTTGCACCGCTTCCTAAAACGCAGATGTCATTTTTTTGTGGCGTTGCGTATTTCAGAACGCAAATTCCGCTTCCCTCGCCTAAACTCATTCCGTTTCTGTTTTTGTCGAAAGGTCTTGCGCCGCTCGGCGATATTGCCGACAATGCGTGAAATCCGCTGACAGTAAATTCGCTTATTTGCTCCAAGCCGAAAATTACTACGGTCTCAAAAGTACCGTTTGTGAGAAAAAGCCGCGCCGTATCTATCGCCGCCGCTCCCGCCGCGCAAGCATTGCCGGAGACCATAATTTTTGAGGCGCCAAGTCCAAGTTCGGCAGCGATTTGTTTTGCTTGTTCTTCGGGGATTGGGGAATAGGCGGTGTAGCTTTTGTCGATAATGCCGTTTATGTCGCCTTTTGCTATGCTATATATAAATAGTGTTTTTGGACTGTTGTATTGTTGTAGGGGCGTATTGCATACGCCCTGTTGCTCGGACGGCATTTGTTCACGCGGCATTTGCATATTTGGGCGTATGCAATGCGCCCCTACGGATAAATTTCTATAATACTCTACAATTTGCTTGGTTGTCTTCGGATAATTTTCGGGAATATGCGCAAGCGACACGGGTAAGCCCAAGTAATCTTCGGCAACTACCGCCGATTTTCCTGCGTACAGCGAATTCAGCGTTTCGTCTTTGTTGCCGAAAGGTGTGATTATTTCCGCTCTTTCTATAATTACGTTTTTTTCGTTATTTTTCATTTTTGCCTTTCTTCTTTGGATAAAAATATGTTTTTGCACAATAAAAATCCGAAAAAAAAGAATATTTAGCAGGTAATTGCAAGTTTGAAATACAAAGCAGAACTTTGGATTTGCTACTGCGACACCCAAACAACCAAGCCCGAAAAACTGAAATCCGAATCAAGCAATAAATTAAGAGGCATCGGGCGGAAAATAAAACGAAAGTCAAGTTAGAAGCGAAAACCTATGAAAATTTCCGATATAGTGTAAAAAAATCGCATTAAAATTTCCGATATAGTGTAAAAATTCACATTAAAATTTCCAATAGACAGGTGGCATTTATTATTTTACGGATAAATAACCACATAAAATCGGGAGGTGTGTATGATAAAAAGAGAAATTTACGATATGCTTAAAGAAAGGTTTTTTAAGAATAAAGCGATTGTATTAGTCGGACCGCGTCAAACGGGAAAAACAACTCTGTTAAAAAAAATATTTGGTGAATTTGACCGAGACGGAACACTTTTTCTTAATTGCGACGAGCCCGACACATTGCAAAAACTTGAAAATACAACATCGACGGAACTTAAAAGTATTATCGGCGACAAAAAAATTGTGCTTATAGATGAAGCGCAAAGGGTGGAAAACATAGGAATTACACTAAAACTGATATTCGACAACATTCCCGACATACAATTGATTGTGAGCGGCTCGTCGGCATTTGACTTGCGAAACAGAATAAACGAACCGCTAACAGGCAGAAAATTTGAATTTACGCTTTATCCGTTTTCTACGCTCGAATTGATAAAAAACTCCTCTTTTTTAGAAGAAAAACGTATGCTTAAACAGCGAATGATTTTTGGTATGTATCCCGATGTCGTAAATAATCCGTCGAATGCGCAGGAAATTTTGTTTGAATTGTGCAACAGTTATCTGTATAAAGATATTTTATCGTATAAAGACATTCGTAATCCGAACGCTCTTTCAAAGTTATTAACGGCATTAGCATTACAATTGGGCAACGAGGTATCTTTCCACGAATTGAGCAATACCGTTGGAATAAAAAGTGAAACGATTGAAAATTACATAGAACTGCTTGAAAAAGTGTTTGTTATATTCCGTCTTCGTTCTTTTAGCCGAAACATTAGAAATGAACTTAAAAAAAGCCAAAAAATTTATTTCTATGACAACGGAATACGAAATGCGCTAATTCAAAATTTCAACTCTTTGGAATTGCGTTCGGACGTGGGCGCTTTGTGGGAAAACTTTATGGTAAGCGAAAGGAAAAAATACGTTGATTACAGCCGAATTTTTTGCAACAGATATTTTTGGCGAACGCACGCACAGCAAGAAATTGACTACATTGAAGAGCGCGGCGGAGTTTTACACGCGTTTGAGTTCAAATGGAACAGTCAAAAACAGGCGAAAATCCCTCTTTCGTTTGCGACAAATTATCCCGAACATAAATTTGAACGCATAACTCCCGATAATTATATTGATTTCTTGACTTTGGGGGGAGAAAACTAATTGCTTAAAACGTGCCATATTACAGAGAAAAAACCAACTCCTTAAACCTCTCGCCTCTCTCCTCAAAGCCCTTAAATTGGTCAAACGAAGCGCAGGCGGGCGAAAGGATTACCACTTCGCCTGATTTTGCACATTTTTTTGCCAAATCTACTGCATTTTTCAGAGTTTGGCAATCAATAACTATATCGCCCCAGCAGTTTTTTATTCTTTCTGCGGCTTCCCCGATTGCATAAACTTTGGCGCAAGTTTCGTAAATTTTCTCTTTGTAATCTTCAAAAGGAACGCCTTTGTCTTTTCCGCCGACTATTAAATGGGCGGTTTTAGGCGCAAATCCCGTGATTGCCGCAAGCATTGATTCGCCCGTTGTCGATTTGGAATCGTTGTAAAAGCGCACTCCGTTTATTTCCGCGCAAAATTCCATTCGGTGCGCAAGCCCGTTGAATTTTGAAATTCCCGACAAAATTTTTTCTTCGGAAATGCCGAAATGTTCGGCGATTTTTTTGCAAATGGCGGCATTATACAGGTTGTGCGTTCCTGCAAGTTTAACGTATTTTGCCAATTTTTCTATAATTTCGTTGCTTGTTTCATTGTAAAGAAAACTTTCGATGTCGGCGGCGGGGATCATTCCATTTGCCCACTCTTTTAAGAGTTCTCGCGCAATGGTTGCCCCCGTTGTGCTTGTCGTTATTTTCAGTCCGCTTTTCATATTTTTTGAGATTGTCAGTTTTATCCCGTAATATTCTTCGAGGGACGGGTGTCTGTCTAAATGATTGGGGTATAAATTCAAAATTACGGCGACTTCGGGGCAAAATTTGTCTATTGTTTCGAGCTGGAAACTGCTTATTTCGCAAATTGCTACGCCGTTTTCAGGAAGTTTGGGAGCAAGTTCGGCGGCGGAATATCCTATGTTTCCGCAAAGGCAGTGTGGGATTTCGCTTTCGTCAAAGATTGCGTTCAACATTGCGGTAGTGGTACTTTTTCCTGTGCTTCCTGTTATTGCTACCCAGCGGCAACTGCTGTTTCTGTAGGCAAATTCCACTTCGCCGATTACTTCTATTCCGCGCTTTGCCGCTTCCGGAAAAATCGGCGAATTTATCCAAACTGCGGGGGAAACTACTATTAGGTCGCTGTCGTAAATCTTGTCGCTTTGCCCGCCGCCTTCGTAGGCTATTTTTCCAAAAAGTCCTGCGTTTTTCAGTTCTTCTTCGAGTAAGGCGTGCGGTTTTCCGTCGGAGATGAAGACCTTTGCGCCTAAGTCAAGCGCGAGTTTTGCCGCGCCTATGCCGCTTATTCCCGCGCCGATTATGCTGATTTTTTTGTAGTTCATTTATACCTCAATGTAATTTGTGCAAGTGCCGCTTGCACAAATTCGAAATCAGGGAAAAGATTGGCAAATTTCGCCATATATTTAAGATTACGAACAGAGTATCCCGTTGTATCAGGAAATTCATTTTTAATATCGCGAGCAAGATTATCAATGAATTTGTTTCCCCAAGAACTATGCAGATTTATTGTTGTGCCGATATTCCAGTAAAGAATAACTAATTCACAATTTGCCGCAAGCACGGCTTTATGTTGCGCCGTTTTGATTTTCAGGCGTATATCGGAAAGTATCTGTAAGTATTCCGTGTTGTTAATCAGCATAATGCCTTCTTTCGTAAAATTTTGCCTATAAAATACGTTTTGCGCAAAATAAAAAGGGCAACCGAAACCGATTGCCCAACCCAAAACAGTTTAGAAATATCTAAACACGTCTTACCGCCCGCCGCCGAGTGTGCCTATAGCTTGAGCGCACCTAACGGTTGAACTTGACGAAGTAGCGGCGCAACTGTTAAATGTGTTAGCGCGTTGTCCACGCGGAGCAGCCGCTGCTTGACCTGCACATCTGGACACTTCCCCAACGATGTGAATGTTGCTTAATACGTTGCTAGTTCCTTGAGGTTTTGGGGTAGAAGCGACAGGAATGCAAGCTCTCAATGACTGACCAAATGCAACATTACACAACACCATTGTAGCAATTGCTACACCAATAATTCTTTTCATAAAAAGAACTCCTTTGTTAAAATTTTATGCAAAAGAGCACCGCGCTCGAATTGCCCATAAAAGGCAAAACAGCAAGGCTGTTCTGCCGATAATCGTTGTTTTGCGACAAACGGCAGATTATGATATTCCATAATTGTATATAACAGAAAGTCCTACGGCAGAACAACCATTGAAGATTGTCTTGGACTTACAATGTTATATACAAATAATAACAAACTATGGGAATAAATTCCATAATTTGCCATTTGTCGCGTTAGTAATATAATTTATTGTTGCGGTAGTGTGGGGGTATTTTTTGATTTCCCGATAATTTTTGCATTTTTTATTTGCCTTCAAACCTCTCTTTTAACTTTCGATAATAATTCTCCACCCTCTTATCCCCGCCGTTATCGGGAAACATACAAAACGTCAAACTGTCTGTTGCTCTGTGTTTGGCAACGCAATTACAGCATTTGCCGTTATTCGGGCATTCTTTTTTGGGGCAGGCGCACTCTTTTTTATCTTTTACAAAACATTCACAAGCCATTTTAACTCTCCTTTGTGCAACAGCACGGTTTCTTTTTCGATGATAATTTCTTTGCCTATTCCGCTTATTCCCGCGCCGATTATGCTGATTTTTTTGTATGTTTTTGCCATTTTTTGCCTTTCTTGTTTTTGGGTTAGCGCTTATTCGTCTAACATCAACTTTACCTGCGGGTCTCTGAGTTTTCTTATTTCTTCGCGCTCTATAATCTGAATGCTTTTTTCGGGAGTAGGCAAATTTTCAGGCAAAGTTGTCCCCATATCTATCATTGCTTTGCGAATTTTCTCGGCGATTTTGTAATGCGTTTCGTTTGCCTCTGCGGCAGTTGCGACTTGGTCGATTTTTAATTTCTCTTCGGTCTGCGATATGCGAAACAAATTGGCAATAAGTTCGGTGCTTCCCATAAAGTCAAGTATTTTTTCATCTTTTTTCAGACCTTTTCTATTGTGAATATCAGCAACAGTTAAGCCGCCGTAAAGTCCCATATAGCCCGAATTTTGGAAAATCGCAAATTCGTCGTCTGTAATAACTCCTGCGTTATGAGCCGCCTCTGCCAAAAGTTGATTCCATTGCTTAATATTACCGCGAACAACAAGGCGCTTATTGTTTTCGTCAAGTTGATTAAAAGCGTCCGCCAATTCCTGACGATGCGTTTGAATTGCAAAATATGTTTGCCCGAGAGCGATAATTTCTTTTCGCGGGTCGCCGTTTTGGACGACAAGGTAGCAGGCATATCGGGTTAGTTTGTAATCCACGACGTTTTTCTGCGCCCCAGAGCCGATTTCGACCATTTTGCTGACCTCAGCAAAATGCTCTCTCAAGCCGAATCCGCTATTTTTGCAGGCAAGTATAGCACGGTCGATTACTTTATGAAAATTCCGCCATTGAGCGTATTCTAATACTGCTTGCAAATCACGCGCAAACCAAAATTCCGCTCCGTTTTCGTCGGTTTGCTTTATTTCTTCAAATAATTTATACTCTTTCGCTTCAATTATTGCCATTTTTTCCTCTTTTCCGTTTTTAAGTATAAGTAAAATACTAAATGCCAAAGAAAGAAAAATCACCAAAACCAAAATACTTCCGAAAACCACCGCAAATAAAATGTATTTTCTCCCCAATATTTTAGGGAAATCCCAAAAACGGAGAAAACCAAATGGTTGCAACAGCAAATCTACAAAATTTCTTCAATCTTGCAATAAAAAACATTGCGGACGGTTTCTTGTTTTTAAGCGGAGCGCGAGCGGAGCGCGAGCGGAGCGCGAGCGGAGCGCGAGCGGAGCGCGAGCGGAGCGCGAGCGGAGCGCGAGCGGAGCGCGAGCGGAGCGCGAGCGGAGCGCGAGCGGAGCGCGAG
>WRAZ01000066.1 GCA_009779925.1 Chitinivibrionia bacterium | reverse complement strand
GTCGGCGGACTAGTAGAAAGAGCGGGGGTATCCGGAATAATAAATTCATACGCAACGAGTAATATTGGTCCCGTCGTCTCTGGTAATATTATTTTTGCCGGCGGACTGGTGGGATACGCTGTTTCTGTTCCTAATCTCAATATAATAAATTCATACGCAACCGGTAATGTTATTACTAATCATACTTCTACTGCTAGTGCCGGCGGATTGGTAGGGGAAATGCATGGAATTGTTAATATTACAAACTCTTATGCGAGCGGAACGATAAGAACTGACGGAACACCGGTATTCGGAGCAGGAAGACGGGTAGGCGGAATAATTGGTAGATTAGCAAGTGCCGGAAATCATAGATATGTTGCAGTGTATTACAATTCAGCAGGAGCAGGACATGCGATAGAGGGCGGCGCGGTGGCGGGAATTACCGCAAGAACTGTGGCACAGCTTCAGATTCAAAGCAATTTTGTGGGCTGGGATTTTGTAAACACTTGGGATATAGCCTCTACAACGAATAACGGTTTTCCTTTTTTAATCAGGAGAGCAGTCGGCGCAAGGGTTTCGGTTCCGACTGTCGCAGAAAGAACGCTCAACAGCATTAGAATAAACGCTGTTGCTTCACCGGAAAACGGGCAAGTGGCGGAGTATGCAATAAATACAACAAACCACGCGCCTATAAGCGGTTGGCAGAGAACTCTCACATTTAGCGGATTGTCGGCGGGAACAACTTATTACATTTTTGCTCGTTCAGAAGCAAACCGCAATTTTTACGCAGGTTTGCCATCTGTAGCGCCGGGAGTTAAAACCATTAGTCAAGGTATAGCAGTTTCTTCTCCTGCGCTTGTTGTTGAAAAAACGACTAACAGTATTACAATAGCTGCAGTTGCCGCTCCCGCAAACGGACAAACAGTAGAATATGCAATAAGCACAACAAACACCCCGCCCGAAACTTGGCAAGAAACGCTTACATTTACGGGACTTTCAGCGAGAACAGTATATTTTATTTTTGCGCGCTCAAAAGCAAACAACGATTATTTGGCAGGAGCAAGCTCCAACTCTTTGCAAATTACAACTTTTGATTATGGCGCGGAAGTATCGGCTCCGGAACTTAGCAACAGAACGCATAGCAGTATTACAATAACTGCGGTTCCCCCTCCTCTCGCAAGCGGGCAAACAGTAGAATATGCAATAAGTGCGGAAAACATTGCGCCTATAGATGGCTGGCAAGACGGATTGGTGTTTAGCGGGCTTACCATAAACACAAATTATTTTATTTTTGCGCGCTCAAAAGCAAACGATACTCATATTGCAGGCAAATCTTCTTTGCCATTACAAGCTTCCACTGCCAATATGGAAGTTTCGACTGTTTTGTCGCCGACTCTTTCGACAAGGTCGCACAACAGCATTACAATAAACGCAGTTGCCGCTCCCGGAAACGGACAAACGGTTGAGTATGCAATAAGTACAACAAACACTGCGCCGTCAAGCGGCTGGCAGGACGGACTTGTATTCAGCGGGCTTGCGGCGGGAACAAATTATTTCATCTTTGCTCGCTCAATACTTAAAGACGATTATATTGCCGGAATACCGTCTTTGCCTTTACAAGTCAGAACTTTGACGAACGGACTGGAATTAAGCGGGCTGGGAACGGAAAGCGACCCATTCCAAATATCCACAGCGGCAGAGCTCGCGAAACTTGCGGAATTGGTAAACGTCGGCAACACTACCTATCGAGGCGCGCACTACATACTAACGAACGACCTCGACCTCAAAGAATTCTTGTCCGAGGGCAATCCCGGCTACAACAACGGCGCGGGGTGGATGCCGATTGGAACTAACGGAGCAAACAGTTTCCAAGGAACATTTAACGGCAACGGAAAAGTGATAAGCAATCTTAAAATCGACCGCGTAGGAAATTCAACAGGAGATCCAATAGGACTGTTTGGCTTCATACGGGGCGGCACAGTTAGAAATCTCGGACTTGAGAACGCAGACGTAAAAGGTGGTTTTAATGTTGGCGGTATAGTTGGATATATTGAAAGAGAAGGCGGTGTACACAGCCCCAGAGAGGGCAGAATAACAAACAGTTTTGTTGCAGGAGTAATCAGCGGCGTAAATTCTGTCGGCGGCATAGCCGGATTTGTTGAACAAGCCAGCGTCTTAAATTGTTATTCTACGGCTGCGGTTAGTTCTACCGGTGGTGTTGCAGGAGGTATAGTCGGCACTATTAGCAGCGGCATATTTGCAAACACCTTTGCTGTTAGAGATAATGCCGCGCTTAATTTGAGTGTAAGCGTTTCGACTCAACATGTCGGGCGCGTGTATGGAATGTTGAATCCTTTTTCGGTAATTACTCGAAGCAACAATATTGCTTTTGCTGAAATGACGATAACGGCTGGCGGCAATCCCAAAGACCCCGTCGGCAATGCGGGCGACCACGAGGACGGATTATCGCGAACAAAAGCAGAATTGCAAGATTTTGACTTTAGCATAGGCGGAATATTTTCGACCGCCCGCATTCCGCAATTTTTATGTATTCACGATTTTACCGCACAAACTCGAAACACAGAAACATCGCGCAGTGCGGCAACTTGCACATCGGCGGCAACATATTGGTATAGTTGCAGTCGTTGCAACACGATTTCAGACGAATTGTATTTTACCCACGGCGAAGCGACACCTTGCGAAGATAAATATTGCAATGTGCATAACCCAAAATGCGATAAATACCCTTGCACTTGCGGCAGAACCGACTGCAATGTTCCGCATACCTGCGATGACGAAAATTGTCTGATTTGTAAACCAAATTTTATTCGCGACAGACAAACAATCGATAGTCGCTACGGTATCTTTATCGAAAATGTGATAGTTTCCGATGTCGCCAAAATTTCGGTAATCACCCCTGAGCCCGCAACGGTGAATTTGCGGATTATGGACAATTTGGGAAATGTTGTGTTTTCGACGGACGGTGTAGGGGCGGGGTTTGCCCGCCCTGAAAACAGAACGAACGGCGATTTGGGCGGGCAGACCCCGCCCCTACAAAATGCCGTCGTCTGGAATTTAACCAACCAATCAGGCAGATTTGTCGCCAACGGCGCATACCTGATTATCGTCGAAGCAACAGGTATCAGCGGAAAAGCGTACAGATATTCCGCAAGAATCGGCATAAATCGGTAAAGGTTTAACCTTAAAAGAGCGGTAAGAATTTTACCGCTCTTTTTTTGTCGCCTGTTCCTCGCAAACCGGGTAAAATATCCCGTCTTTTTTAATATTTAGCTAAATTCGTCGCATAAAACGAATTTCCCTTGCGGGGGAGTGCGAAAAGTAATTATTTTGTCGACATATTTAGTTTAGGAAAAGAAAAAATGCCGAAAAAAACAGTGCCGTTTTCAAAGAAACAGATTGAGGGTTTGCGACAAATTGAGCAAACTCCATTTTATGTTTACGACGAAAAAGCGATACGCGAAAATGCGCGAAATCTGAAAGCCGCTTTTGCTTGGGCGGATTTTAAGGAGTATTTTGCGGTAAAGGCGAATTCTAATCCGTATCTTATGAAAATACTTAAAGAAGAAGGCTTCGGAATGGATTGCTCGTCGCTTGCGGAACTTGTTTTGTCAAAGGAAATCGGCGTTTTGGGCGAGAATATAATTTTTACGGCAAACGACACCCCGGCGCATGAATTTATGGCGGCGAGAGAACTTGGCGCGATAATAAATTTTGACGATATTAAGCACATAAAATACTATGAAGAAAACGTCGGGAAACTTCCCGAATTAGTGTGTTTTCGCTATAATCCGGGGAGCCTTAAAAAGGGGAACGCCATAATCGGCAACCCTACCGAGGCAAAATACGGCTTTATGAAAGACCAGCTTTTGGCGGGATACGAATACTGCAAAAACGCGGGCGTAAAGCGTTTCGGAATTCACACGATGGTTGCTTCCAACGAACTTGATTACAAATATTTTGTTGAAACGGCGAAAATCCTTTTTGAAGAAGCGCGCGATATTTCCAAAAAATTGGGGATTACGTTTGAATTTGTGAATTTGGGCGGCGGAATCGGAATTCCTTATCGTCCCGAGCAAGAAGCGGTTGATTTGCAGAAATTGGGCTTAGAAATAAAAGAACAATACGAAGAAATTATTGTGAAAAACGGACTTGCCCCGCTAAAAATCCTTATGGAATGCGGACGAATGATAACGGGACCTTACGGATATTTGGCGAGCACGGTTTTGCACGAAAAAGACACATACAAAAAATTTATCGGGCTTGACGCTTGTATGGCAAACCTTATGCGCCCCGCTCTTTACGGCGCGTATCATCATATAAGCATACTTGGAAAATTGGAGGCGCCCAACGAAATTGTCGCGGACATTACAGGCTCGCTTTGTGAAAACAACGACAAATTTGCCATCGACAGACCTTTGCCGAAAGTTGAAATCGGCGACATTTTTGTAATTCACGATTCGGGAGCGCACGGTTTTGCTATGGGTTTCAGCTACAACGGAAAAACAAAGTGCGCGGAATTTTTAATGAGAGAAAACGGCGAGTTTGTAAAAATTCGTCGCGCGGAAACTATAGATGATTTATTGGCGACTATTGACCTTAAAATGTTAAAGGAATTTTGATTATGGCTGGGAATCTTATCAGAACGCGATTGAAAGCGCTTTTTTTGAAGGACGATTTGGTTAATCAGTATATTGAAAAATACGGCGAGATTTTGAATTTGAGCTTCGTGGAGCAGTTCAAAGAGGAATTAAGATGCATGGAAACAGGCGAAGAGCCTACAATAAATCTCAACGCAAGTTTGCAGGCAAAGCCGGAAAGTTCTCCGCAAGCCGCCGCCAGCAACAAGGGGGCGCACGCCAACAAATATATCCGAATAAAACTGAAAGCCATCTTTCTGAAAGAAAGTTTAGTCGATTTGTATCTTAAAAGATACGGCGAAATTATAAATCAAAAATTCATTGACGAACTTAAGGAAGAAGTAAAAGAACAGAAGGCGAGCGGCGGCAGTGAAACGGAAATAAGCGAAAAAGCGCTTGGCGACGCCATTTTTGAATTTGAGTATGTGTGCCCAATTTGCCGTTATGCCAATGTTGTCGGATACCACCTGCGCTCAAAAAGTTTGGTAATAGAAGAGACGCTTCTTATCGTTCCGCATTATTCGGCTTCGTCGCAATACGGCGCGGTCGATTATACCGTTTTGCAGACGGCGGTTTGTCCGAAATGTCTTTTTGCTTCGCCCGACCCAAAAGATTGGACGAGAGTTAACACGTTTAACGGAACAATTACGGACAGTCAATTGCTTGTTCACAGTGCGCTGATTAAAGACATCAAGATGCAAGAGAAAGAACGACACGCAAGGTATCCCGATGCCAAAAGCAATTTGAAATATTTCCTTCGTCCCAGAGACGCAAAAAAAGGACTTGAAAGCATAGAACTTTCGATTATGCGCGCAATGCTCGAAAAAGAATATTCGCTTCCTGCCGTAAACTACAAAATCGGCAAGCAGTATCTTAAATATGCAGACATCAAAGCAAGAAACGGTGAAGACCCGACCGAGGCGCGCAAGGAGGCTGAAAAATATCTTTCTGCCGCGATAAAAGAGTCGGATTGCGATAATCTTGCTTTGGAAATGGAATGTATGTATCTTGTTGTAGTTATGGCTTTGGCTGGTAAAGATAAAGATAAGGCGGCGTCGTTCATAAGAATAGCAAGAGACCTTTTAATGCAGAAACAACAACAAAACAAAGAAGAACCGAAAGCCGAGTTGCGCACGGAAATTACGATTGTGGAAAAATGGCTCAAAAGAATAGCAAATCAGTGGGAATTCAGAGACGACCCGAGTTATTTTAACAGTAATCTCTGATTTGTTTTTGGGTATTATCTTCTGACAAGCCACTCCAGAGGGTCTTCGGCGACGTTGTTGCGGCGGATTTCAAAGTGTAGTTTGCTTCCCACTAAAGAGCCGCTTTCTCCGACTGTCGCTATAACCTGTCCCTGCCTTACTCTTGCGCCTCTTTCAACGCGGCTTTCGTCTAAGTGCGCGTAAATTGTCAAAAATCCGTTGAAATGATTTACTATCATAAGTTTTCCGTAGCCGCGCATTCTGCCTATAAATTCTACCACTCCCGCGGCGACAGATTGTATCGGCGTGCCGTTTGGCGCCTCTATTCCAATTCCGTTATTGACGATAGTGGTTCTGTATTCGGGGTGGACAATTCTGCCGAAATTTGTTATTACTCTGCCGTTTACCGCCCAAGGCAATGCGCCTCTTTGTTCGGCAAAATTCGCCTCTTCTTCTATCGCTCTTTGGGCGATTTCGGCAATAAGGCTTTCTATTGTTCTGCTCAATTCTTCTTGCGCGACTTTGTTTTCGGCTATCGTTGTTTCCCATCGGTCTCTTTCGCTTCTGATTTGCCTTAAAAATGTTCTTCTCTCTGAAATTTGTGAATTTACGCGTTCGTTTTCTTCTTGTCGTTCGCTTAAAAGTTCGAGCAAAATTGCGTTTTCCGCTTCGTAAACAAGGCTTAATTCTAAAAGTTCACTCTCGTTTTGTCTTATTGTATCTAATAAATTTCTGTCGTATCTGTTCAAATCCTGCATATATCTTATGCGATTTACTATATC
>WRAZ01000065.1 GCA_009779925.1 Chitinivibrionia bacterium | reverse complement strand
TTTTCGCTTAATGAAATCAACCTGCGATTTTACCGCCGCCAAGTTTTTTTGCGTTCCGCCCTGAAGCACAAATTTTTTGCCGAATTTTGACAAATTGCTTTCTTGCACGACGTAATTCCAAATATTCAGCGGCAAAACCTGCGCAAGTCCGCACATCATTTCTTCTTTTTTCCAGCCGGCTTGTTGAAAATTTACCCTGTCCTGCTCCATAAAAACTGCGCAACCGTAATTGAATTTTGGGGCGACTTTTGCCTTAAACGCCATTTCCGCGTATTCTTCGAGAGGCACGTCAAACTGCTCCGCCATTGCTTGCAGAAAATATCCGTTGCCTGCGCTGCATTGCGTATTTAAGCGGAAATCGGCAACGCGTTTATTCTTTATAAAAAGCACTTTTATATCCTGCCCGCCAACGTCGCAAATCACATCGACGTCGCCGTAAAGCTCGACCGCCGCGCGGAAATGCGCAATGGTTTCCACAAGTGCAATATCCAGATTTAACGCCGTTTTGAAAATTTGGGAAGCGTATCCCGTTGTTGCCGCGCCGAGAATTTTTATTTCCGCGTTATTTTTGTCTTGCCAATTTTTTATTTTTTGAAACAATAATTTCGCATCCTCAAGCGGATTGCCGTTTGACAGCACGTAATCGGAGTAAATTAAATCGCCCTTTTCTTTGTCTATAATTGCAATTTTTGTGCTTGTAGAGCCGCCGTCAATTCCTATAAACGCCTCGATTTTTGCGTTTTTTATGTCGCGATTTTCCAATTTCGGCACGGCGTATTGTTTTTTGAAAATTTCCAACTCTTCTTCGTTTGCGATAAGTCCTGCGTTTACTTCGTTATTACTCTTATTTTGTCCGTCGGCAACCTCTTCATACCAATTCTTTTTCACCTCCGAAATATGAAGGCTATGATTTTCTCGGGCGAAAAAAACCGCGCCGATTGCCGCAAAATACTGCGAGTCCTCGGGGGCGAATATTGCTTTTTGTAAATCGCTTTCATTCGGCGAAAATCCGTGAATTTTCCAAGTTTCCGCAATTTGAATTCGCCATAATTCGCGCAAAACGGAAATGTAGGTGTTAGGTCCGCCCAAAAGCAAGACTTTGTCCGCCAAAACGTTTCCGTGGACAAGAACTTCTATGTTTTGCTTTACGATTGCCGAGCAGAGCGAAATAAAAATTTCTTCCTTTGAAACGCCCGCTTTAAGCAGTCCCACAACGTCGGTTTCGGCAAAAACTCCGCATTTTGCGGCGATGTGATGAATTTGCTTGTTCTCTAAGGTGATATTTGCCGCTTCTTCCTGCGAAACTCCGATTTTGCTCATAATTTTGTCTATTGTGGAGCCCGTTCCGCCCGCGCATTTGTCGTTCATATAGGTTATTATGTGGCGGTTGTCGGGGAAGAGACCGTCGCCTTTGTCGCCTTTCCACAAAATTACCTTTGCGTCCTGCCCGCCCAATTCCACCACCGAATTTGCTTCGGGGATAAGCGTTTCTACGGCAAGCGCCACCGCGTTAACTTCCTGAATAAATTGCGCGTCCAAAGCGTCTTTAAGCGCGCGCGCTCCGCTTCCGGTAATGGCAATTCGCAGTTTTGCTTCAGGATAAATTTTCGTAATGTGCGATATAAATTCTTTAACGCAATCCTTTTGATGCGCGTTGTGTCTGCGGTATTCTTTCCACAAGACATTATTTTCGTCGTCAAGCAGAACGCATTTGACGGTAGTCGAGCCGACATCGAGCCCGCAATCTATTATATTTTGTATGTTTTGCTTCATATTTATACCTCTTTGCAGTTAATCACATTCTGAAATAACGCTCGGTTTTGCAGATGAAAATAATTTTTTCCGCCCGCCCAAAACCGAAATTCTGCTAAAAAACAGATATTTTCTCTTATTCATATACGCAATTATGTATTTTCACCGTAGAAAATTCTGTAAAATCAGGGAAGATGGAAGTTATGGATAAAAAGAAATGGTCTAAAAACCTTTTTGAAAAAGTTGCTAAAAAACCGTCGAAATTCGCAATTATCTCTTTTTTGTGTTCGCTATTACTTTGTTCTGCGTTTATTTTTATAACTGTCGAAAGCAGAGAAAAAATCGAAGCCTCGCAGATGCAACACCTTATGCTCGACAGGTCTTTTCGTCTCAAGGAGGTTGTGGGTAATCTGTTATACAAAAATCATTCGCTTGCACTGCTCGCCAGACAAGGATACGATGTTTCCGAAAAATTTGAAACTTTTGCGCCTTTAATTTTTAACGACCCTGCGCTATTAAACTTTGTTATTGCGCCAAACGGAGTTGTCTCGAATGTTTATCCTATGGAAGGCAATAAAGCGGTTTTGAATTGGAACTTTTTGGATACTACTAATCCGGGCAACGCGGAGGCTATTGCGGCGATTGAAAAAGGTGAAATGTTGCTTGCGGGACCGTTCCATTCGGCGCAGGGCGTTAATATTATTACGGGAAGATTACCTGTTTATCTCGAAACTTACTGTGGCGCTTCCGAATTTTGGGGGCTTGTGTCCGTTGCCTTAAAATTTGAAGAAATTATAAACAGCGCCGCTCTGAACGTTATAGAAAACAAAGGTTTTTCGTATAAATTATGGAGAGTAAATCCCGACAATAACGGCGAACGTCAAATAATAGCGGGCGGCAAAAGGTCTGTCGGCAGGAACGCTCGCGTTATCGAAAGCCCGATATTGATTGCCAACGCCGAGTGGCATCTGAAAATCTGGTCAAGTCGGTCGTGGTACAATTACCTCGAAAATATTGCGCTTATTGTCGCGGGGATTTTCATAAGTTTGCTTGTTATGTTTGTGGTGCACGACAACGTCGAATTAAATCGGGTAAAGCTGGTTCTGGAAGGTTATGCGAAAACCGACCCGCTGACGGGAGCTTACAACCGTCGTCATTTTATGGATATGGCGAAAATCAACATTGAGCGTGCGCGGCGTGCTAAAAAGTCCGATTATATAATAATTTTTGATTTGGATAAGTTCAAAAGCATAAACGACACCTACACCCACATTGTCGGCGACCGAGTGCTTGCAGATACGGCGTTGCGCATAAAATCGGTTATCCGTCAATACGACTTATTTGCGCGCTACGGCGGCGAAGAATTTATAATATACGCCCCCGAAACCGACCGAAAAGGTATGCCTGAAATGACCGAGCGCCTAAGAACAATTATCTGCGCGGAGCCGATTATACACAACGATTTGTCAATCAGCGTATCGGCAAGTTTCGGCATAGCGCAAATAGAAAACTACGACCTCGACGCGGCAATTTTACACGCCGACAAAGCGCTCTACGCCGCCAAAAGCAGCGGTCGCAACAAAGTCCAGTTTTGGGACGAACTTCTTGCTTCCCGCGAAAGCACGGAACACTGTCCCAAAGAGTAGTTTTTTTACATTAAACTCGCAAATGATTTTTCGTAGGGGCGTATTGCATACGCCCAAATACGCAAATGCCGTACAAACAACAGGGCGTATGCAATACGCCCCTACGGTGATTATTTATGTATAGACTCCAAAATCTCTTTTGCCGCCGCCGCAGGGTCTTTCGCCCCCGTAATTGCCCGTCCGATAACCAAAATAGTCGCTCCGTCTTCTATCGCATTTTGCGGCGTTGCAATTCGTTTTTGGTCTTGAATATCTCCACCCGCCAAACGAATTCCCGGAGTAATTATCGTGAAATCCGCAGGAAGAATTGGCTTAACTTTCGGCAAATCCGCCGCTGAGCATACAATCCCGTCGAGCCCGCACTCGTTGGCAAGTTTCGCTAAATCTGCGACTTTTTCATCGACTTCGCCGGCAATTCCCATTTCGTTGTTCATTGCGTTTTTGTCAATGCTTGTTAAAATGGTAACGCCGATAATTTGGGGCGCGTTCGGCGATTTTTTTGCCGCTTCCGCCGCCGCTTTCATCATTTCCGCGCCGCCGATGGTGTGAATGGTCAAATAATCGACATTATGCAAAATCGCCGAATTTACCGCCTGCGCCACGGTGTTGGGAATGTCGTGGAGTTTGAGATCCAAGAAGATTTTTGCGCCGTTTTTGCGAATTACGTCAAAAAGTTTGTCGCCGAAACGAATAAACTGCTCTAATCCGACCTTGTAAACTCCGACGGACTCCGAAGTTTTGTTTATAAGTTCAACAATTTCGTTCAAATCGTCGTTGTTGTCGAGCGCAAGCGCAATGTTGTTTTTTGAAATCATAATACTATCATCCTTTCGTTGTTTTTTTCCGCAAAGAGAAATTTTTCTTTAATGCTAATCCAATCCTTGTGATTTCCCGCAAATCCGCCCAATCCGCCGCCCGTTGCCAAAACTCTGTGGCAGGGGTACATTATCGGAAGCGGATTGTTTCGCAGGGCGTTTCCGACCGCTCGCGCCGCATTCGGGCTTTGGCAAATTTCGGCAAGTTCTTTGTAAGTCATTCTTTTTCCGTAAGGGACGGCTCGCAGTTTTTCGTAAACGAGTTTCCAAAATTCCGTTTTAGCCATCGGCGCGTGCGAAAATTCGTCGTCAAATCCGTAAAAAGCGTTTTCAATATATTTTTGGAGAGCAGGATTTTCGCTTATCGGCTTTATGCTTTCGAGCGGTAAGTCCACGTCGGGCGGAGTGAAAATTATCTTTTCGATAATCTTATCCCCCGTCAAAACCACGCCGACTTTGCAGATTTTTTCGCCGTTTTGGCGGCAAATCGTTCCGCTGAAATTTTGTTTTTGCATTGTTTTTCCCGTTTGTGAAATTGTCTTTGTGGGAAAATACTATTTGCCGATAAACAAAAACGAAAAGAAATGAGCCAAGGCATGCCTTGGCTCTACGGGGAATGGTTGTCAATAGGGGCGTGTGTACTTTTTAGCCCAATATGCGCGGCGACAATTCTATGCGCAAGGACTTAAGTTTACAAAGAAAGCGCAAATCGAGAGAGGGTAAGGGAAACGGTTAAAAAAAACAGGCAAACTGAAAAATTTGCCTGTTTTTTTGAATATACTAAATTATATAAACTATCGCCATTCTACTAATGCCGAGCCGCTTGTGAGCGAAATTCCGCATATAGTATTGGGCGGCACCGGTTGCAACCTTGTTACTTGTCCTCTAATAGCGTATGTTCCGTTTGCAGGCTGTCCAGCAGGAAAATTGATTACAACATTGCTGAACATAGTGTTAAGAGGTACTGATGCTTGACCAAGCACTTGGTTCGTTGCTGGATTTATTAGCTGAATAACCCCAGTTCCAGGAAGGCAGTTTGTTGAAAGTCCAAGATTTCCTCTTACTACAACTCTTGTCATAGATTGACTTGACGTTCCTCGCCCCGTAAAATTTGACGGAGCCGTATGCCCAACTGTGCTCCCAACAGCAATCATGCCGTTTAACACAGTCATATTATGCGTAAATGACCCCTGCGCCGCCACACTGACAAACGAAGCCATAATTACAGCTATGGCTACTGACAAAAAACGGATATTTTTCATTTATTCCCCTTATGTTAAAGTTATTTTGGAACAATTTTACATCTAAATATAATACAAAAAATAAGATTTTGCTCAAATATTAACATTTAATTCAAATGTCATCAATTTTACAGCCAATTTCTTGTTGAGGTAAACGACCTGAGTCCCTTTGTTGTCCCGTGCGGAATAGTCCCATTTTCCGCTTCCCATTCTTGGTAAGCTTTATTGTAAATTTCATTAAATCTTGCGCCTCTTTCCATTTCTGCAACAGTAGGATAAGTAGTCCAACCGCTTGGACTCCAGTCCATTAGTTCATTTCCACCTAAATGATTTGGCACTGTTCCATGGATCACATTGTTTCCTCCGCTATTTGCAAAAGCAGCTCTGCGGTCAGGCGAAACAACAGACACAAAAGCTGTATGTAATTCCAGATAAGCAACCTGGTCTCTCGCTAAATGCCACGACGTATCACCCTTTTTCATTGCAAATTCTGCATTCGCTCGCGCCATCGCTATTATTGCTTGTTCAAATTCTTCTTCCGACATTATCGGCGCTCTCTTGCTATGAACGCGATCCCAATTTGGCTCAGGTGGTCTTGAGCTCATTGGAATATAGGTATCTTCTCTTTGAATTTTTTTTGGCTTCACATCTTCTTCGCCAAGTAATTGACGGACGATGCTTACATCGCCTTTTGAATGTTGCTTCATTGCTTCCTGCATTTGCACCATTTGAGCTATTCTCATAAATCCCCCTCGTCCTTGAGTGTTCCCCATACATTATATATATCGGCAGAAAGACGGATTTCTTGAGTAGATAAAGGAGAAGTTTGTGTTTTGATTAGAATTTGGAATTGTGATTTTTTTTGTATCAAAGAACGAAAGCAAACCGACAAAAACGGGGCGAAATTTCGGTTTGCGCGAGGTTTTATTCCGTAATCAAGTTATTTATTTCATTTACCACATTTTCCAAAACATCTTGAGAAACAACGCCGAAACGCTTATGAACAATACTTTGTTCCAATGTGTAAATCTTTTCGCAACGGATAAGTGATGTTTTTGGAAGTTCGCCGAATATTAAATCGTTTGCTTCTATTATTATTCCGTTTTGTTGTAAATTTGAAGTAATCGCGACAACTATCATATCGCGATTTGCGTAATTGTGCAAAGTATTTGAAATTACAAGAACAGGGCGCTTTTTAACAGAAGATAAATTACTGAACGGCACAGGAATTAAAACGATTTCTCCACGTTTATACATTATTCCAAACCTCGTCTTCTCCGTTATCCCAGAAATCAAGAGTACTTTCGCTTGCTTTCATTAAATCAAAAGTATCATTGTCGCTTTTGTAGCGAATAAATTGAGCGTAGTTTGCAATTTCTAATAATTGCAGACCGTTCATTTCATTCACAAGATTGAATATTCTCTCTTTCGGCTCTAAAAGCGTTTGCATAATAATAC
>WRAZ01000064.1 GCA_009779925.1 Chitinivibrionia bacterium | reverse complement strand
TTATTCTGCCGTAGAGGTAAACAACGGAATTGCACAAAACAGAGTCGGCGGATTAGTAGGAAGCAACAACGGCGGAACAATCGAAAACTCCTATGCCTTAGCGGGCGCCGCAAGTAATTTAGTAGGATTAAACAACGGCGCAATTATCGGAAACACCGCCCTGAAATCAGAAAGCGAAATGAGAGAGCAAAACACTTTTGTAAATTGGGATTTTGTAAATATTTGGAATATCACCCCTAATGTAAACAACGATTTTCCGCATTTACGCGGTAGCGGAAATTGAAGAGCGTAAGAAACTGAAACCCAATAAATTCAACATTTTTTGTAGAGCCGCAATGCCTTGCGTCTCTTTTTGTTTGCGCCAAATAGTATTTTTATGACCAAAAGGAGATTTTATGAAACAATTATTTATGATTTTAGGCTTGATGGCGGCGATATGTTTTGTTTTTATCGGTTGTTCTGATGGCGGGTCGGGCGGTGGCGGCGGAAACAATAATGCAATTGTCGGAACTTGGGAGCATACTTGGCAAAGCGGTGAAGAGCGCGGTTTGGAGATATTGATTTTTAATTCAGATAAAACCGGAATTTCCAATTCATATGAGGATGACATTCTTTATAATGCGCTTGAATTTACGTGGAGCATTGAAAACGGAATAGTATCTATGCTTAATGAATACGGGGACTATAGTCATTTTACATACAATGGCGGTAATACTTTTATATGGCAAGACGCAAAATTTACAAGGGTTAATTAAAGGCAATATATGCAAAAAAAGCAAGAAAAAAACACCGGGACATACACAAAAAACATCGCGCAAAACCGAAAGGCGCGGCACGACTACGAAGTCATTGACTCGTGGGAAGCGGGGATTGAGCTTACGGGAACGGAAGTAAAATCGCTTCGGGCGGGGAAAATCAATATTGCCGACAGTTTTGCGGAGGTTAAAAAAGGGCAGGTTTGGCTTCAGAATTTGCACATAAGTCCGTATGACCACGGAAATCGCTTTAACCACGAAGCTACGCGCCAACGTCGGCTTCTTATGCACAAAAAGCAGATTGATTACTTGTTTCGCGAAACGCACAGACAACCGCTTACGCTTATTCCGCTTTCTATTTACTTCAAAAAACAGTGGGTGAAAGTGCAAATCGGACTTTGCAAAGGTCTTAAAAAATACGACAAACGTCAAAAAATCGCCGAAGAAGAAAGCAAAAGACGGCTTGCGGCGCTAAAAAAAATGAGGTAGATTTGTGAAAAAAATAATAGTTTTTTTTCTGATGTTTTTTTCTGCGATTTCCGCCGCTGATTTTGAGCGCTGGGAAATTGTCGGGCTTTCGGGAACCGCCAATCCCATAGAAACGCTTAACGATGCCGCAAATGGAATTTTTGTGCCTGTGTTTGCAGTGTGGCGACACCTTAATTTTAATAGAAGCGAGCGTGGCGACACTTTAATTGTTCGGTCGGGACAAAACGAATTACGTTTGTTGAAAAACAGCGACAAGTATCTGTTTAATGGAAAAGCGGCAAGTCTTAATCATTCTACTATTGTAAAAAACAACACAACTTATAGTGATATAGAGTCATTTGTTATGGTGATGAATAAAGTGAGCGGTTTGTTCTTTATTCCGGATATGACAACACGTCAAATTCGCGTAAGCAGGACATCGCCAACGCCGCCTGCGCAAACCGTTGCAAGCCCTGCCGCAACCACTCCCGCTCCTGTTGCAAGAGGCGCGAGTAATGTTTCGGGAATAGTCGTTATCGACCCCGGACACGGCGGCAGAGATCCGGGGGCGATTGGTCCAAACGGCGTTATGGAAAAAGATGTTGTTTTGGCTATTGCGCAAGAGGTTAAAAAATTTCTTGCAAAACACGAAGGAATACAGGTTTTTATGACCCGCGATGAAGACGTTTTCGTTCCGTTGAGGTCGCGAACGGAGTTTGCAAACAATAAAAACGCCGACCTTTTTATTTCTATTCATACGAATGCTTCCACTAATGCAAATCTCGGCGGCTACAAAATGTATTTTTTGAGCGAGGCGAACAACGAAATGGACGAAATGTCGGCGCGTATGGAAAACTCAGTGTTGGGATTTGAAGGAATAGATATGACCGAATTAAGCGACATAGAAGCGGTTTTGCTTTCTCTGGCAAACAGCGAATTTATAAGAGAAAGCCAGGAATTTTCAATAATGATCGAAAGAAGTTTTGCTCGAAATATACGCGAACTTCGGCGGCTTCACACAGGGGTTGGACAGGCGAATTTCCTTGTTTTGGCGGGTGCGGCTATGCCTGCGGTTTTGGTCGAAACGGGATTTATATCCAATACTCGCGAAGAAAAATTGCTCTCCGATCCAAAATTTCAGCGGCGCGCAGGCGAGGGGCTCGGCGAGGCGATTATCGAGTTTTTGAGAAAATATCCGTCTATGGCGGTTGGCAGATGAGCTCAACGCAACCTATTGCCTTGTTTGATTCGGGGGTAGGCGGACTTACAGTAATGGGCGAACTGTCGAAAATTATGCCCGACGAGCAACTTATCTATTTCGGCGACACATTGCGCTGTCCTTACGGCGACAGAAGCGTGGAAACCATACGAAAATTCAGCATTGAAATAACGAAATTTCTATTAAACTACGACGTTAAAATGATAATTGCGGCTTGCAATACCGTATCTTCCGTTGCGCTCGATTGCGTAAGCGAAATTGCACCTGATATTCCCGTAATCGGCGTTGTGGAATCGGGGTGTCGGGCGGCGGTCGAAAGCTCGCGGGCGAAAAAAATCGGCGTTATCGGCACCCGCGCGACAATCGGCGCTGGAGCTTACGGCAATGGAATTCGGGCGATAAATCCCGACATTGTAGTGTTTGAAAAAGCGTGTCCTTTGCTTGTGCATTTGGTTGAAGAGGGCGAAATTAAAGAAAAAATAATTGATAAGGTTATCGAAGAATATTTATCGGATTTGCTTGATTTGGGAATTGACTCGCTCGTTTTGGCTTGCACTCATTATCCGCTTTTGTATGACGCTTTTTTGCGTTGTGTCGGAAGCGGGGTAGCGCTTATAAACGGCGCGGAATTTACGGCAAAAGCGGCAAAAAAAATACTTGCCGAAAACGATTTGTTGGCGGATAAACGACTAAGGCAAGATATTCTGTTTGCTACAGATATTACTCCTCAGTTCGAGCGATTGTCGAGCGTGTTTTTGCGCGGCGAAAAAAAGAAAATAGAGAAGGTGAAATTATGAATATAAATCTTAAAATAACATTGTTTTTAATATTTGTATTTTTTGCAACTTGCGTTTTTGCACAAGACATAAACGACGACGATTTTGAAATAATTCTCGACGATGAATTTGAAGTAATACTTGAAGATGAGGATGACGATGTAAGGGCAGGTTTGAAACCTGCCCCTACGGTAGATATCGCCGATGTAAATGGCGAAAGTGCAGATACCGCTCAGTCGCAAGAGGGCGGATTTGTCGGCTCAATGCCTGTGCAACTCGAATTTGTTGAGGCGGAATATGACAGCACGCTTTTTGAGCAGGGGATTGAGGGCGATGTTGTTATGCACATTCTCATAAACGAAGAGGGGAGAATTGATACCGTCGAAATAGTCGAATCCCTGCACCCGATTTTGGACGAAGCGGCGGCGACTGCGGCAATGAGTTTTGTTTTTCGTCCTGCAATGCTTTACGACAGCATTCCCGTGGCGGTTATCGTTCAGTATGTTTACAGATTTGCGATAAATACCGAAGTCGAAGAAGAAGAAATTTGGGTGGAAACTTTGCCCGACCCCGATGCTGCGCACGACACGGATTTCGACGATTTTGAAGTCGTCGCCTTTTTTAGGGGATTGCAGACCGAAGTCGCCGTTCACCGCCTTACCATAAACGAAATGCGGCGAATTCCGGGGCTTTCGGGAGACGCGGTCAAGGTTGTTCAGGCGCTTCCGGGGGTGGCTCGTCCGACGGCAACGCTCGGAAATATTGTCGTTCGCGGAACTGCGCATCACGATTCGCGGTTTCTTCTTGACGGCACCGATATTTTGCTTTTGTATCACTTTGGCGGGCTAAAGTCCACCTACAACAGCGAGGCGCTCGAGTCCATTGAGTTTTTTCCCGGCGGCTGGGGAGTAAATTTCGGCGACGCGACGGGCGCAGTCGTTAAACTTCGCTCTCGCAGAGCAAACAATGAAAAATTTACGGGACACGCCGACCTCAATATGCTCGATATGTTCCTTTTGCTGGAAGGACCCGTAAGTCCGCGATGGAGCTTGCTCGGGACTGCGCGACGAAGCCATTTCGGCGAACTGCTTCAGGCGGGAATGCGAATTGCGGGCGCTGACAGCATAATAACGATTGCTCCGTTCTATTGGGATTACGTTGTTCGCGCCGATTTTGCGGCAAACGACAGGCATCATTTCACATTTTCGTCGTTTTCATCCAACGATTCGCTTGCGGTAATTTTGGGCGACGATATGGATGATAGTGCTGTAGGCACGGGAAACGACGAACTGAGAGAAGCGACAAACTCCCTCACTCAGCGAATGTTTTTCAGTATAAACGGGATAAATTGGGATTTCGATATAAACGATAACCTGCATAATTTTTTCACGTTCAAAACCGAGCATATTTATTCTTCTTTCGGCGCGCTTGGTTTTGCGCGTTCCGAGACTTGGGTGCGAGGTTTTCGTTGGCACGATAATCTTGCGTGGCGGCAGAGCGAGCAGGCGACATTTAATTTCGGATTTGACGGATATTTGGGGCTTGTGGATATGGAATTGGACTTAGTTAACCATCGGGGAACCGTGCGTTTAGAGCGAAATGATTGGCTCTTTGCGCGAACGGGCGTTTTTACGAATGTCGAACTGCGCCCAATTGACAATTGGCTCATTATCCCCGGTATTCGCTACGATTATTACGCAGAACTTAATCACGGCGGTTTGCCGTCGTTTCGTTTGTCTTCGCGGTTTTCGCTTAATAACGAGCATCTGATAAAAGGCGCAATCGGCACTTACAATCAGTCGCCGAAGCCGCAGGGAATGGTAATAGACAGCGTTTGGGGAAATCCGAATTTGCCGCCGACCCAAGCCGCTCACTTTGTTTTGGGACACGAATGGCAGATAACCGACCTTATTTCGCTTGACGTGCAAACCTACATAAACAGGCAGTGGAACATTCCGCGCGCGGCAACTGCCCACGACATAAGAGCCGCCGAAAGTATCGACGATATAAATATGTATATTGGCGACGGTATCGGGCGTTCTCGCGGCATAGAAATTATGCTTCGCCACGACAACAACGAGCGATTTTTCGGATGGATTGCCTACACTTTGTCCAAAAGCGAGCGCAGAAATCCGAGCACAGACACTCTTGCGCCAAATCAATGGGTAAATTTTTCTTTTGACCAAACGCATAATTTTCAACTTTTGGCTTCATACAGATTGCCGCGAAATTGGGAAATCGGCGGTCGGCTTCGATACACCACGGGCAACCCCACAACGCCGATTATCGGCACGGAATATCACTTAACGTCGAACAGCGTTGTTCCGATAAGGGGAGTGCCGAATAGCGAGCGAATGGATCCGTTTTTTCAGTTTGATTTTCGCGTGGATAAGCGTTGGCAGTTTCAAAGGACAGCATTGTCGATGTATTTCGACATTCAAAATCTGCTGTTTTTTGTATATGCGAGCCCCGAATTTATTATACACAACGATTTTTACACGGAACGGCACGTTATTTCGATGCCGATTATTCCGAGTTTAGGAGTACGTTTTGATTTTTAGGAATATTTTACTCTTTTTGAGTTTAGCTTTCTCGGCGTTTTTTGTCGCCTGCGGTTTCGATTTTGAACAGCATTACGACAAAATAAACGAAGATATGGTACGCCCGATTTCGTACCAATTTCTTAATCTTGATTGGAATTTATGGGCAGAAACCGCTCCCGGAGATATTGTGTGGTTAGAGGTTTTTTTTACAGGTAAAAGGATTTCTCTTTCCGATATAACTTGGAAAGCTAATTGGAACATTTTTACCGACGAGTTTGGTAGAATAACGCCCAGAGGAAGCGACGTAAATCTTGGAAATATTGCTTGGCATATAGAAGATGTAATGGGTGGACAAATGGTGTATGCTACGTTTAGGCTTCCCGAAGATATACTCCATAATGCCGATGTAATTCCGAACGATTTAACCGAATTACAAAGAATTTTTAACATTAATTTTGATAATATAGAAGGGTTTCCAAGCGATATTTTTACTAAAGCAGGCGGCTTGACTTTCCTTGAAATATTAGCAAATAGTTGGCAGTCGCAATCGCAAATACCGCAACATCAGCGACCAAGGATAGACGGTTTAGCGCAAATATTATCGGCTATGTACGAAATATATTTGGAAATTCCGAACACTCCGCGCATAGTAATACGCCATACCGCAAGGTGGCACGGGAGATTATTTTACTATGATTTCGGCAATGGTTTTTATCGATTTTGGGCTCGTACTAATAAAAATCCGGAAACGCCTTATTTGGAGTTTTTTCAGGGTGGCTGGATGATTGGCGATAGCTATAGCAATCATAACAATCCTATAAGAATTTCCTTAAGCAGGCACGAGCGAACGGGAACAGTAGTAGCTATTGTATTTCCTGACGCCGATAGATTTTACACTTTAGAGCAAGCGTTTTCACCAAATCCGCAATTAAGCGAGGAAAGTTTCAAGTTGCGCGTGTTTTTCAGCAGTTCAATACACGGCAAAATCGAAATAGAAAACGGCGGATTTGTAAATATGGCAACTTTCGAAGGTGGTTATAGATATAGTCATAATATAATTCTTAACCAAAACAATATTAACGTGGGCGATACAGGTTGGATTTGGGTGGTGGTTTTTGACGAGCGACACGGAGTTGCCAACTTTCCGCAAGGCAGAAACGTGGTCGGCATTCCCGTGGAATTTGTTCCGTAAGCACAAAAAAAGTTTGGGACGTATTACATACGCCCCAAACTAAAAAAAGTAAAAATGCAAAAAATCAAATTTTCGTCATTGCGACTGTTATCGGAAATCCGCTGTCGGTAATGTATTTATCTTTGAAAAATGCTTTCGTATTTACACTTTTACCGATTTCAAACTCAGGAATTTCTAAGGTAAATTCGCCTACTTGCGGCTCCAAATTGCGCATAAGGCTACCCGATACGGTGTTAGCGAGTTCC
>WRAZ01000063.1 GCA_009779925.1 Chitinivibrionia bacterium | reverse complement strand
TTTATATTTGCTGAGAATAGAAACCGAGGGAATGCTTGCAGAAAACTACCAAATCGGAGCAACGGAGTTTTTTATAAGAACGGAAGAGTTTCTTCCAAGTTTTATTCGCCAAAATACCTCGCGGGATAGCAGATACGGGATTATTCTCGAAAATGCGGTTGTCTCAGATTTCGCAAGAATTTCGGTAATCACCCCCGAACAAGCAACAGTGAATTTGGCGATTTTTGATAATTTGGGCAATGTAGTATTTTCGGCGGACGATGTAAGGGCGGGTTTCAAACCCGCCCTTACAAACGCCGTTGATAACGCAATTATTTGGAATTTAACCAACCAATCAGGCAGATTTGTCGGCAATGGTATGTATTTAATCATCGCCGAAGCGACAACCATCAGCGGACGAAGGTATTTATATTCTGCGAGAATAGGAGTGCAGCGGTAAAATTTATAAAATAGGGGCAAAATTGCTTGCCCCTATTTTTATATCTGTGCCTTTTTTCACAAAACGCGCGCCTTTTTTCAAATTAGTAAAATAATATCCTCATTCTCATTTCGGCAAAATATATTTTCGTGGGACTGGTTTTCTAAATTAACTTTATTTCAAGGAGATTGTTGATATGGGTACAAGAAAAAAAGCCCCTCACGACGGTAATTCGGCGGTTGCGCACGTGGCACACGCCACAAACGAAGTTATTGCTATTTATCCGATTACTCCGTCTTCGCCTATGGGTGAAATTTCAGACGAGAAGTCCGCAAGAGGCGAAAAGAACATTTGGGGAACAGTTCCCAGCGTTTCGGAATTGCAATCCGAAGCAGGCGCGGCAGGCGCTATTCACGGGTCATTGGCTACGGGCGCTATGTCCACGACCTTTACGGCTTCGCAGGGTCTTTTACTTATGATTCCTAATATGTACAAAATCGCAGGCGAGTTAATACCGACTGTATTCCACGTTTCTGCGCGCGCTTTGGCGGCTCAGGGACTTAATATTTTCGGCGACCACTCGGACGTTATGGCTTGCCGTCAAACAGGATGGGTAATGCTTTCGTCTTCAAGCGTTCAGGAAGCAATGGACTTCGCGCTTATTTCGCAGGCGGCAACTTTGGAGAGCAGAATTCCGTTCTTGCACTTCTTCGACGGTTTCAGAGTATCGCACGAAGTTTCAAAAATTGAAGAACTTACATTCGACGATATGCGCGCTATGGTTGACAACGACCTTGTCCGCGCTCACCGCGAAAGAGGACTTTCGCCCGATAGACCGATGATTTCGGGAACTTCGCAAAACCCCGACGTTTATTTTACGGGTCGCGAAACGGTAAACAAATATTACGACGCGCTTCCTGCAATTGTTCAAAAACAAATGGATAAATTTGCAAAACTCACAGGTCGCCAATACAATCTTTTTGACTATGTCGGCGCAAAAGACGCTGAAAAAGTTATTATTATTATGGGCTCGGGATGTGAAACAGTTCACGAAGTTGTAGATAATTTGACTGCAAAAGGCGAAAAAGTCGGCGTTCTTAAAGTTCGTCTTTTCCTTCCGTTTGAAACAAAGGCGTTCATTAACGCATTGCCGACAACGGTTAAAAAACTTGCCGTTATGGACAGAACAAAAGAGCCGGGAAGCATCGGCGAGCCGCTTTATCAGGCAGTTTTGACCGCTCTTGCTGAGGCAAAAGTCGATGGAATTTCAAAAATTGACCCTGTTGTTGTAGGCGGACGTTATGGTCTTGGATCTTGCGAGTTTATTCCCGGAATGATTAAGGCGATTTACGACAATCTTAACGCGGCTAAGCCGAAAAATCACTTCACAGTAGGTATCTGCGACGACGTTTGCGGCACATCGCTCGAATACGACGCGCACTTCACAACCGAAGGCGACGATACATACCGTGCGATTTTCTACGGTTTGGGCTCGGACGGAACAGTCGGCGCAAACAAGAACACAATCAAAATTATTTCGGACGAAACCGATAACTTCACACAAGCGTATTTTGTTTACGACTCAAAGAAAGCGGGAACGCTTACTTCGTCGCATTTGCGTTTCGGACCCAAGCAAATTCGCGCGCCTTACCTTATTACTAAGGCGAAATTTATTGCTTGCCACAACTTCTCGTTCTTGCCGAAATACGATATGTTGCGCAACGCGGAAGAAGGAGCGGCTTTCCTTTTGACAAGCGAATATTCTGCGGACGAAGTATGGCAACATATTCCGGGCAGAGTGCAAAAGCAAATCGTTGACAAAAAACTCAAATTCTATGTTATCGACGCGATTAAAATCGCCGAAGACCTTGGTTTGGGCGCAAGAATTAACTCTGTTATGCAATCGGCGTTCTTCAAAATTACAAACGGACAAATTATGGACGAGGCTCTTGCTGTTAAAGCAATGAAAGACGCAATCCAAAAAACCTACGGAAACAAGGGTGATAAAGTTGTAAAAATGAACCACGACGCGGTTGACGCGGGTCTTCAAAAAATCCAAGAGGTTAAATATTCTGGCGTTAGCAACGAAGTTAATCCTATTACAAGCGTTCCTGCAGACGCTCCGAAATTCGTTAAAGACGTTACGCAAAAACTTCTTTGCCAAGAAGGACACACCGTTAAAGTTTCGGAAATGCCTGCGGACGGTCGCTGGATTACGGGAACAACAAAATACGAAAAACGTAATATCGCGGTGAAAATCCCCGTTTGGAACACAGAAACTTGTATTCAGTGTAATAACTGCGTGTTTGTATGTCCGCACGGATGTTTGCGCGCAAAAGTTTACGACGCGGCTTGTCTCAGCGGCGCGCCTGCGACTTTCAAGTCTGCGGACGTTAAAGCGGCAAAGGCAATCGGCGACGGATTTGAAGGCAAAAAATATACATTGCAAGTCGGCGCGGAAGATTGTACCGGTTGCGGATTGTGTATAGAAGCGTGTCCTGCAAAAGAAAAAGGCGCGATTAAAATGGAGCACCAGTCTCCGCTTCGCGAGCAAGAAGTGGTTAATTACAACTTCTTCCTTGACAAACTTCCAGATGTTGACCCGACAACCGTTAAATTGAACACCGTAAAAGGCTCGCAGTTTGTAACGCCGCTTTTCGAATATTCGGGCGCGTGCGCAGGTTGCGGAGAAACAGGCTTTATGAAACTTCTTTCACAGCTTTTCGGCGACCGTTTAATTATGGGTAATGCGACGGGATGTTCGTCTATTTACGGCGGAAACCTTCCGACAACTCCTTACACCAAGAGAAAAGACGGAAGAGGACCTGTTTGGTCGAACTCTTTGTTTGAAGACACCGCAGAATTTGCTTACGGTATGAGAATGACCGCGGACAAATTTATGGAGCGCGCGCAAGAAATGTCAAACGACATAATTGCAAACGGCAGTGCGGACGCAGAGTTGAAATCGCTTCTTAAAGAAATAGTTTCGGCAACGCAAATTACACAAAACGAGATTGAAGCAGTTCGTACAAACGTAGAAAAGGCAAAGAAAATCGTTGCGGCAAAAGGATGTTGCGGCGACGCAGAGTGCGCAAAAGAATTTTTGAGCATTGCCGACTACCTTGTTAAAAAGTCAGTTTGGGCTATCGGCGGCGACGGTTGGGCTTACGACATCGGTTTCGGCGGTCTTGACCACGTAATCGCGACAGGCAAAAACGTAAATCTTCTTGTTATGGACACCGAAGTTTATTCAAACACAGGCGGACAAGCAAGTAAAGCTACGCCAAAAGGCGCGGTAGCAAAATTCGCGGCAGGCGGAAAACCCGTCGGCAAAAAGGATTTGGGAGCAATCGCATATTCTTACGGATACGTTTACGTAGCGCGCGTTTCTTTGGCAGACCCTGCGCAAGTAGTAAAAGCAATGTTGGAAGCGGAAGCATACGACGGACCGTCGGTTGTTATCGCATACTCGCACTGCGTAGCGCACGGAATCACAATGAGCAACGGTATAGAGCAAGCGAAAAAAGCGCTCGCAACCGGACACATTGTACATTACAGATACAACCCCGCACTTGCGCTTGAAGGCAAAAACCCGCTGACAATCGACAGCAAAGAGCCTACAATGCCGCTTGGCGAGTTTACAATAACCGAAAACCGTTTCAGAATCCTTAAAAAGGCAAATGAAAAGGCTTACAACGAACTTATCGAATCAGCAGATAAGGAAAACAAAGCCCGCTTCAAAACCTTGAAACACTTGGCTTCCGAATAATTTTCGGATAGAGACGATTGGTAAAAAATTCCCCCGCTTGTTTTCAGGCGGGGGAATTTTTGTTGTTTTTGTTTCTGCGCAAATAGTATTTTCACCATAAAACGGCGGGCAATCGTCGTCTTCAACTTAAACAAAGGAAAAAAATAATGGTAAAATTAGCATTTGTCGGATTTGTTTTGGGGATTACCACTACAATTCCGGGGATTTCGGCGGCTACTATGGCAGTGGTGTTTAACGTGTACGAGCGTTTGATAAATCTTATTGTGCCGAACGTAAAAAAGGTGCTTGGCGCGTGGGCATTTTGGCTTCCGTTGGTCGTTGGCGGCGGTATCGGCATTGTTTTTGCAAGCAAAGCGCTTACGGTGTTATTTGAAAATTATGAAGTTTGGACTTATTGGTTTTTTATCGGCGTTATTGTTGGTAGTATTCCTTTGATTTATTCGCGAGCGCGCAAAACTTCGTCGGCGCTTCCGTCGTTTTCGTCAGCTATTTGCGCTGTTATTGCATTTGCTCTAATGATAATTATGGCAGTTCTGAAACCCGAAGAGGGTGTTGCCGTATATACCCAACTTTCGCCGTCAGTCTTTGGACTTTTGGCGTTTTCGGGGGCATTGGGTGCGCTTGCTATGATTATTCCGGGGATTTCGGGCGCGTTTTTGCTTTTGGTTATAGGGATGTATCGTACGGTTTTGCAAGCGGTCAGCGAATTAAATATTCCGCTGATATTACCCGTTATTTTAGGCGCAGGTCTCGGGCTTCTTATTGGTGCGGCATTTGTGCGCTTTTTGCTTAATAAAGCTCCTAAGCAGACTTACGGCGCAGTCTTGGGATTTGTGGCGGGCTCCGTTATTGTTTTGTATCCGTCGGGTTTTGGAGAGGGGATAGGTATAATTGTTTCGGCGGCAACCTTTTCTAGCGGTTTTGCTTTCTCATTTATTATGGGTAAAAAGGAACGATAGTATAATTTTGATAAAATAAAAAGGCGGTCTGAATTTTTTCAGCCGCCTTTTTATTTGCTTTTGTTTCGTAAAAAAATTTTACACCGTCAAATCTACTCGCTCAGGAATTCTGATACCTGTACTTTCAGCCCAACGTTCCAATCTTTCGGAAACAGCGTCTCTGGTGAACTGTATCACCTGTTGAATGTTTGCAGGAAGACGTCCGTTAAGCTGTCTGTCTGCTTCGGCAAAACCGCTGTTGATAGCGTTTGTAACCGCTTCTAAAAATTCTTCGCCCGAAAGTCCGCTTCTCTCATAAAATGAAATTGCGAAATCCACAATTCTTTCTGCGACAGCCTCAGGCTTCCAAGCGTCGGGAAGAGTTGCAATTATCTCTTCTGCCGTCATTCCTTGTTCGCTTTCGGGAATTTGAATATTAAATATAGCATCAAAACTTGCCGTATTTACATCTTCGCCTCTTACTGCTTGAAGCATTGCTCTGATAATGTTTGCCTGAAGTCGCTGAAATTCATCACGCGCTCCTCTTGCTATTTCATCGTGTCTTTCACGACGTGCTTCTTCATTCTCACGAACTCTGTTTCCTTCGCTTGAAATAATTGCTTCGTCCTGTCTCGCAGGTCGCCTTGTGAGGTCACTGTTGCCCACCTCGTTACCTCTCCGCTGAAAATTTGCCGCATTGGTATAATTATCAACGGGATTGTTTGTGATTCCAATTCCCTGAACCATACTACCCTCCTTGGTTAAATTCCATCCTTGTATTTATCCCTATTGTATAATATCGGCAAACTTACGCAAGAACTTAACCTGTTTTTGCAAAATTCTGCAATTTTCACGAATTTGTTTTTCCCTCTTTCATTTTGGTGCGCCCTTAAATTATTTTGTATTACATTTTTATAAATAAGGTAAAAAATTTAATGAGTGCTGCGTTATTGATGCAAAATTTATCGGCGCCGGAAGAGACCGAGAACCACAATGTTTCCGCTTGGAGCGAAATCGTTTGTGATATTAAAGAAATAGGGAAAAAAACGTTTCTTGCGTCGTTTATTGAGCGAGTAAACCTTTTGCGTATCGAGAATGACGTTGCATTTCTGTCTGTTCCGAGCGATTTTCATAAAACATTACTTGAAGGTAGCGACGGCGAAAGTATTTTGCTTGAAAAAATGAATGTGAAGTTTGGAAATGTCGGACAAATATCATTAGAAATAGTAGAAGACGAATCGGCAAAAGAAGAAGAGGAAAATCTTAAAAAAGCACGGGAAGCGCGAGAAAAATCATTACTGCAAGAAGCGCAGGCGCGTCCGATTTCTCAAAAACAAACAGCTCCGAAATCAAATTTACACGGAAATTTTTACGAAAATTACAAATTCGATTCGTTTGTCGTTTGCGACACAAACAAAAAAGCATTTGATTTATGCCTTACGACCGCCGAAATGCCGCAAAGCGCGCCCGAAAAAATTTTGGTTATCCACGGAAAAAGCGGGGTCGGAAAAACCCACCTTTTGCAAGCAATCGGACACTTTACACACCAAGAAAACACCGCAAAAAACATTCATTACACTTGCGCAATAGATTTTCTCTCGGAATACGTAAATTGGCAAAAAGAAAAAAAGGGTTTGGACGAATTTTACAACAAATTTCGAGACGTAGATTTACTTTTGATAGATGACGTGCATTTGTTCAGAGGGCAGGGAACTCAAAATGCGTTTTTTGAAATATTAACCTTTCTTTATGACGATAACAGGCAGATTGTCCTGACTTCGGATTGCACGCCAACCGATATTCCCGATATGATTGACGTGCTTAAAATGCGCCTCAGCAATAGTGTTGCTGTGGAAATTTTAACGCCGAGCAAAAAAAATAGAATGCAAATAATAAAGAAAAAATTCTACAACAGAGAATTAAAGTTGAGCGAGGATGTTTTGGCGTATCTTGCGGATATTCCGACGACAAATATTCGCGAACTCGAAGGGCTTTACAACCGTCTTTTGGCGTCTTCCGTTTTTTGCAACGCCGACCTTGGTATCGACTCCGTAAAAATGATACTGAATGACTACATAAAAGACACGCGAAGGATTACAGCCGACATAATTTTGGATAGAGTTTGCTCGTATTTCGGCATTGCAATCCAAGAAATCCGCTCGTCGTCGAGAGTTCAAGATGTTGCTTATTCGCGTTCTGTCGCAATGCATTTGATACGCACAATAACAAAAAACTCGGAGCAAGCGATAGGAAACCTTTTGGGGCGCGACCATTCAACAGTTTGTATAACCTGCAAAAAAATAGCGCAAAGCCTGAATACCGACGAGAAACTGCAAAAAGACATAGATTTGCTTACGAAAATAATAACGGGGCAGTCCTAAAACAGGGTAGGCTTGGGGTTATTATGGAAAAAAGCGCAAAATTATCGGATTTTTTTGAGAAAATCGACATCAAATTCATTAAATCGGCGCAGTTTTTGTCGCAATGTCCCGAAACCGAAACCGCAGAATTTGCGCTTTTGGAGCGTTCCAATGTCGGAAAATCGTCTTTTCTTAATTTAATCTTC
>WRAZ01000062.1 GCA_009779925.1 Chitinivibrionia bacterium | reverse complement strand
CCGTGATTTTTTTTTTATTTTTGAAACAATATAATAAATTTCCGAAGTCTCGAGCAAGAAATTTGCGATTTTGCGCTAATCCATACGAAATTCTTGCTTTTGGGCGCGTAAAAAACGTATTTTACCGGTATGGAAAATACAATAATTGCACAATCAAGCGCACGCGGACAGGGAGCAATCGCTGTTATAAGAATGAGCGGCAAAGACGTTGTCGATATTTTTGAAAAGGCGGTAGGGGCAGGGTTTGCCTGCCCTGAAACATATCCTGAAAACAGAATCGGCAATAATTTGGGCGGGCAAACCCCGCCCCTACGGCACGCCGTTATGCAACGCCATTTCATATACGGCAAAAACGGCGACGTTATTGACGACATTATGGCGACGATTTTTTTTGCGCCTAAGTCTTTTACAGGCGAAAATGTTGCGGAAATTTTTTGCCACGGCTCGCAAATTACCGTCGAGCGAATTATCAAGCGATTTTTGGAGCTCGGCGCGGTCGTCGGCGGCAGAGGCGAATTTACAAAACGGGCGTTTTTGAACGGAAAAATAAACCTGCACAAAGCCGAAGCGATAAATGCGGTAATTTCGGCAAAAGATTATTACTCGCACAAAAACGCGATGTCTCAATATATGGGGCGCGGCGTTGAATTTTTTGACGAAATAAAAGAAAAACTGCAAAATATAATGGTTGCCCTCGAAAGCGAAATCGAGTTTTCCGAAACAGACGAATTAAACGGCAATAATCCCGTAGGAGCGACAGCCCCCGGTCGCCCGAAAATCGAAAAAACCTTGGCTGAGATAACGCAAAAACTCTCCTTGCAAAAGCAGAAATACGCACAACTTCAAAAAATAGCAAACGGTATTCCTACACTTTTGGTAGGACGTACAAATGCGGGAAAAAGCTCGCTTTTCAACTGCCTTCTAAACGAAAACAGAGCAATTGTGAACGAAAAATCGGGGACAACCCGCGACGTAATTACCGAAACCGTACATTTAGACGACGTTGTTATTCGGCTTTTTGACACCGCAGGACTGAACGAAAGCGAAGACGACATAGAAAACGAAGGGATAAAGCGCACAAAAAACGAAATCGACAAGGCATTCGCCGCGCTTTGGGTAATAAGTCCATACGACAGAGAATACGCAAACGATTACGAACTCATTAAAAATATTCCCGTCTTAATTGCCGTTTTGAACAAAAGCGACAAAGGTGAAAACCCCGTGCAACGCGATTTTATGAGAAGAAATGCCGTTCCATACATAAAATTCAGCGCATCAGGCAATCACGATACAAAAGAAATTACAGATTTATTACGTACTGAAATCGAAGAAAAATTTCCCGAAAAAACATTTGATACCGTCCTTACAAGCCAACGAGAGCTAAGAATTACAGAACAATTACTCGAACTTATTGAAACCTGTGATTTTTGCACAGGCGTAGAAATATTGGCGGAACAAGTAAGAGAAATGCTTGTGGTTTTAGACGAAATTTACGGCTTTATGGCGCCCGACGAAATAATGAACAAGATTTTCGATTCGTTTTGTATCGGAAAATAACTGCAATTATGTAAAAAATGTGTTAAATACAAAAAAAACGACAACTTGCAAGCGGCAAATAATATTTTGCGTGAGGAAATTGGCGGAAAATAATAAGAAACAGGAGATTATAGTGGTTACTAGACTGCTTGTAGAAAAGAAACGTGAATTTGCCGTAAAATCGGCTGCGCTTTTGGAAGAAATCAGAAATTACTTAAAAATCACTGCCCTCGAAAACATCCGAATTATCGTTCGATACGACATTGAAGGTATGAAAAAAGAGGACATAGAAAAGGCAAAACCTGTAATTTTTTACGAGCCGCCCGTTGACATCCTTTACGAAGAGATTTATCCGATAAACGATGAAGAAACGGCGTTTGCAACAGAATATCTTCCGGGGCAATACGACCAGAGAGCGGACTCGGCGGCGCAGGCAATGCAGCTTCTGTGCTACGGCGAACTCCCGACAATAAGATGCGCGCAAATTTACGTATTAAAAGGTGAACTCACCACAAAAGAAATCAATTTAATTAAAGATTATTTGTTAAATCCTGTGGATTCTCAGCTTGCGCACCAAAGAAAACCCGCCACGCTGATACCCAAATTTGAAGAGCCCGCAGATGTAGAAATCGTAGAAGGATTTACGCATTGCACTTTGGAAAAATTAGAGGAATTTCACAAAGAACGCGGTCTTGCAATGAGCAAAGAAGACTTGATTTCCGTGCAAAAATATTTTAAGGCGATTGAGCGTCGCGACCCGACGATTACCGAAATTAAAGTATTGGACACTTATTGGTCAGACCACTGCCGACACACAACTTTCAGAACAAAATTTTCTTCGGTTGCCATAGGCGGCGGAACAGATGCGAAAAAATACGGAAGTACCATACGAAACGCTTACCGAAACTACATATCGCTCCGCGAAGAAGTACACAGCGACGACGTAAACAGCAGTCCGCAATCACTTATGGACGTGGCGACAATAGGGCATAAATATCTGCGCGTAAACGGCTTTGTAAACGACGTGGAAGAAACCGAAGAAGTAAACGCCTGCTCAATCGAAGTGGAAGCGGAATTTGAAGACGGTCGCAAAGAGCCGTGGCTTGTAATGTTCAAAAACGAAACGCACAACCACCCGACTGAAATTGAGCCTTTGGGCGGAGCGTCGACCTGCTTGGGCGGCTGTATTCGCGACCCGCTTTCAGGGCGTTCTTACGTTTATCAGGCAATGCGCATAACAGGTTCCGCAGACCCGAGAAAACCCATTCAGGAAACCATTAAAGGCAAACTTCCGCAAAGAAAAATTACAACCGAGGCGGCAGTAGGATATTCGTCTTACGGCAACCAAATCGGAGTTGCAACAGGCTTGGTAAACGAAATTTACAATGAAAATTACGTAGCAAAACGTATGGAACTCGGCGCAGTTATTGCGGCGGCTCCCAAAGTAAACGTTTTTCGCGGAAAACCCGAACATAACGACGTTATAGTTTTAATCGGCGGAAAAACAGGGCGCGACGGTTGCGGCGGTGCAACAGGCTCGTCAAAATCGCATACCGAAAAATCAATAGAAACATCGGGCGCGGAAGTGCAAAAAGGCAATGCGCCGATGGAAAGAAAAATTCAGCGACTTTTCAGAAATCCCGAATTTTCGCAAAAAATTAAACTTTGCAACGACTTCGGAGCAGGCGGTGTGTCCGTGGCAATCGGTGAAATGGCGCCCGGAATGATTATAGATTTGGACACAATCCCCAAAAAATACGAAGGACTTGACGGTACGGAACTTGCAATTTCGGAATCGCAGGAAAGAATGGCAATTTGCATAGCTCCGAACGACTTAAATACAATTATCCGTCTTGCCGCCGAAGAAAACCTTAACGCTGTAAAAGTTGCGACCGTGTCTATTCAAGAGTCGCCGCGTATGAAAATGATTTGGCGCGGAAAAACTATCGTAAATATGCGCCGCGATTTTCTTAACACAAACGGCGTGGGTCAAGAAGTTGAAGTATCTTCGATTTCGCCGAAAGTGGAAACCCGCAGAGACGGCGGATTTTGGACGCCGTTTAATATTGCGCCTGCAAATTTACCCTTCAAAGAACGTTGGATTGCGACCTTAAAAGACTTAAACGTCTGCATACAAAGAGGACTTACCGAGCATTTTGACTCGACAGTAGGAGCAGGAACGGTGTTGCATCCTTTCGGCGGAAAAACGATGTCCACGCCCGCACAAACTATGGTGGCAAAATTGCCTGCTATTGACGGCGATATAAAAACCGCAACCATTATGGCTCACAGTTTTGACGCAGACGTAGCAAATTGGTCGCCTTTTCACGGGGCGGTGTTTGCAGTTATAGACACAATAGCCAAAACTATAGCAACAGGCGGGGATTACAAAAATATAAAATTCACGTTCCAAGAATACTACGAAAAAATGACATTCGACCCGCAAAAAGCAACCGAGAACGCGCAAAAATGGGGACGACCGCTCGCGGCGCTCTTAGGTGCGCTTCTTATTCAGTTAGAACTAAAAATCCCCGCAATCGGCGGAAAAGATTCTATGAGCGGAACATTCGGAGAAATAAGCGTTCCTCCGACATTTGTACCGTTTGCGGTATCTACGGTTTCGGCGGAATACGTAATATCGCCCGAATTTAAAGCCGCAGGAAACGATGTATATTTGTTGCGGCTGTCAGACAAGGCGGGAATGATGCCCGAAAAGGTTTCTTACGACTCGCTTCCGGATTTCGACAAACTGAGAGATTACTACTCAAAAATAACAGGGCTCATAAGAGAAAAGAAAGTTGTTGCGGCGCACACCGTCGGAAAAGGCGGAGTTTTAACCGCGCTTTCAAAAATGGCTTTGGGGAACAGAATAGGTGTCGATATTACTGCTAGTTTCGACGAACTTGATTGGTTTGCAAGCAGCTACGGCGAAATAGTTTTGGAATGCACGGAAGAGATTACCGAAATTAACGAAAATGACTTGGTTCATATCGGAAAAACCATTGAAAACGCGCAAATTGTAATTATGGACGACAGATACACCACAATAAAAATGTCGCTTGACGAAATTCAAACAGCGCTTGAAGCACCGCTTGAAAGTGTTTTTGCAACAAAAGCAAAAGAGCCGAATATTGCAGTGCCGACGATTTCAAGCGAAGTTAAGTCCCCAAAGGCAAAAGCAAGCACGACTACTGCTTCGCCGCGAGTGTATATGCCTGTTTTCCCCGGCACAAACTGCGAGTACGACACTTCTCGACAGTTCAAAAACGCAGGTGCAACGGTTTCAATGCAGATAATAAACAACCTGTCGTCTGAAAATATCGTAAAATCGGTTGAACGCTCGATTGAGGAAATAAAAAATTCGCAGATAATAGTAATTCCCGGCGGATTTTCAGCAGGAGACGAGCCTGACGGAAGCGGAAAATTTATAGCGAGCTATTTCAGAAATCCCGCAATAGCAGACGCTGTTATGGACTTGATTAAAAATCGCGACGGACTTATTTTGGGTATTTGCAACGGCTTCCAAGCATTAGTGAAATTAGGACTTGTGCCTTACGGAGAAATTCGTCCGCTCGACGAAACTTCGCCTACTCTGACTTACAACTATATCCACAGGCATATTTCGCAAATGATAACTACCCGTGTTTCTTCAACGCTTTCGCCTTGGTTTGCGGGCGTAAAAGTCGGCGACACTCACACAATTCCTGTTTCACACGGCGAGGGACGTTTTGCGGCAAGCGAATTTTGGCTTAAAACATTGGAAAAAAGCGGACAAATCGCCGCACAATACGTAAATCCCAATACGAACGAAGCGACAAACAAGCTTCCGTTTAACCCCAACGGCTCAATTTGGGCGATAGAGGCACTTACTTCGCCCGACGGACGAGTTTTGGGAAAAATGGGGCATAGTGAAAGATTTGGAAAATATGTGGGAATAAATATACACGGAAATAAAGACCAGAAAATCTTTGAAAGTGGAGTGAATTATTTTAAATGAAAACTAGAACATTATTAATAATCCTGTTAGTGGCGCTTATTGCTCTTCCCTGCTTTGCACGCAGAAGAAATCGCGAAGTGCGCTGTATGGCAAGAATGCAATCCGGAATGGAGGCATTCGAAAGAGGGAGATGGTCGCGAGCGGTAAATAATCTTTCGATTGTGCGCGACCAATGTTTGGGCGAATTCGACCGCCCCGACTCGGTTTACTTTTTCTTGGGACTTGCCTATTTTCACGGCAATAAACCCGAACAAGCGAGATTGGAATTTCGCACGATAATAGAAGATTTTCCGCACTCGGAGTTTATCGAACGCACCTACTTTTACATTGCGCTCAGCAGTTTTAACGCCGCCCCGATAATACAGCGCGACCCCAGATTGCTCAGGCGTGCACAGCGTGAATTTTCAGCGTTTGTTGCGGCATACCCTACCGGAGAATTTACCGACACCGCCCGAATACTTCTCGATACAATAAGCAATAAACTCATTGAACGCGAACTTATGATTGCCGAATTTTACGAAATCATAAGAAGATTTGAGTCTGCGGTTATTTATTATCAAATGATATTGCAGGAATTTCCGAACAGCAACCGCATTCCCGAAATCAATAAACGTCTCGCAAGAAACTTGGTTGCGGCGAACAGATTTGCCGAAGCGCTCGTAATAATTGAAGCTCTCGAAAGCGCTGAACTGTTCAAAAGCGAAACGGAAACTTTACGAAGACGAATAAATCAAAGAGCCATAGATGACGAAAGAGACGCCGGTCGAAGAAGAAACCGAGGCGGATAAAAAAATTATGCGGAAATATTCCAAAATAGGAATACTCGGCGGAAGTTTTGACCCGATACACATCGGACATACGGCAATGGCGCAGATGGCGGCAGAAGAATTGGGTTTGGAATTAGTGCTTTTTATTCCGACAAGAGTAAATCCGCTCAAAGGCGTATCAAACAGCACTACTCCGGCGCAACGCTTAGAAATGACAAAACACGCAGTAATCGGCAACGGTTTATTTCAGATTTGGGAAAAAGAGCTGACAATGCCGGCGCCGTCTTACACTATAAACACAATAACGCAACTTTTAAAGGAATTTTCGGCAAACGATTGGTTTTTCATTATGGGAAGCGACAATTTACCCACGTTTACAAAATGGCATAATTGGAAAGAAATACTTGAAAAAGTGAAACTTGCCGTATGTTGTCGTCCCGATTATTCTTTGAATTTACCCGAAAATTTGCCAAGCGACAGAGTTGTGTTTTTTGAAGGACCAAATTGGGGAATAAGTTCAACGCAAATAAGAAAACGAATAAGCGAGCGTAAATCCTGCAAATATTTACTGAAAAACAGAGTGCGAAGATTTATCACTCAAAATAATTTATACAAAGAAAGCGAGAAGCAAATATGCGAAAAACAATAATTGCGCCGTCTATTTTGTCGGCTGATTTCAGAAATCTCGAAGCCGACATAAAAAAAGTGCTTGAAGCAGGCGCAGATTGGATACACTGCGACATTATGGACGGAAGTTTTGTGCCAAACATCAGTTATGGAGCAATGATTGTAGAGCAGATTGCGCCAATCGTCGAAGAGTTTAACAAAAACACGGGTAAAAACGTGCTCATAGACACGCACCTTATGATAAACGAGCCTATTCGTTATGTTGAGCAGTTCGCAAACGCAAAAAGCGATTATATTACCGTTCACGCAGACGCTTGCGGCGACCTTGCCGCAACAATAGAAAAAATACAGACGCTCGGCAAAAAAGTAGGGATAAGCGTAAATCCCGACAAACCGATTTCGCTTTTCACTGATTTTATGGATAAAATTGATTTGGTGCTTATTATGTCGGTTTATGCAGGTTTCGGCGGGCAAAAGTTCATCGTTGATACTATGCAGAAAGTTCGCGACCTTGTAAATTTACGCAAAGAACAAAATCTTGACTTTTTAATCGAAATAGACGGCGGAGTGAATGCCGAAACCGCAAAAATCTGCTGGGAAAACGGCGCCGACGCACTTGTCGCAGGAAGTTATATTTTCGGAAAAAACAAAGATTACGCAGATTTAATTGAGAAAATCAGATAAATTATAAAAATCTCTCGACCTTATTGTCCTTGCTTGCAAGGACAGATTTGGGTTCAAAAGGTTTGTCGGCAAGTTCGTAGCCCATAATTATTACTTCTTCACCTTTTTTGATTAAGTGAGAACAAGCGCCGTTCATACAAACAATGCCGCTACCCGCCGCACCTTCT
>WRAZ01000061.1 GCA_009779925.1 Chitinivibrionia bacterium | reverse complement strand
TGTGAATTAAATATACTTTTTGCGCGAATTTTGTCAAATAAATCGCCTCTTCGATTGCCGAGTCGCCGCCGCCGATTACGGCAAGGTCTTTGTTGCGAAAAATCGGAAGTCCGCCGTCGCAAATCGCGCACGCAGAAATACCTTTCGCCCAAAAATTGCGCTCGCTGTCCAAATCAAGCCTGCGCGCCTGCGCTCCCGTTGCGACAATTATCGATTTTGCCGAATATTGTTCGTCGTTGCTGTCGGTTAAAATGAACAAATCTCCGTCTTTTTTTATGGATAAAACGTCGCTCATTACGCATTCGACATCGTTGTTTACGACTTGTTGGCGCATTTCCATCATTAAATTTTGCCCGCCCACTCCGTTTGGAAATCCGGGAAAATTTTCGACCAAATCCGTGGTCATAAGTTGTCCGCCAAGCACTCCGCCCATACCGAAGCCCTCAAACAAAAGCGGACTGAGCATAGCCCGCGCCAAATAGATAGAAGCGGTATATCCCGCAGGACCCGAACCGATTACAATTACATCTTTTTGTATCATTTTTTCTCCTTTTTTACAAGGAAAATAATATTTGCCGCAGGGTATTTCCTCAAAAAAACGCGAAAACGTTCAGCGACAAGTCCCAAAAGTCGGTTGAGTTTGTTTGACCGCGGTTAATATTTCTTTTGGCGTAGAGGTTTAGCGAAAATTTGTCGTCCGAAAAAAAGCTTAGCGACGCAAAGGGCGAAAACAAAAACCATCGACCGCGACTTAAATAATCGCCTTCGTCGTGGTCAAATCTGTATGCGTTCATTATTCTTGCTTCAATTCCGCTTGCGGCGTGCAAAAACGAGAGTGTTCTTGCAAGCGTTGCGCTCGAAACCGTCTCGTATCTTTTCTCTTCGAGACCGTACATTACTTCGTTGTAAATTACGCCTCTGTCAAAGCGGGAAGTCATAAACTCAAAAATATTTGACCAGCCGTTTGAATATGCGAGCGTTAAGTCCGACGAAACGGAAAACGAGCGATTGTGCGACGGAAGCGAGCTGTTGTCGGACTGCATAAAATAAAATCTTTGCGGCGCGGCGACAGCATTTCCCCGAAGCCCGAAAATAAGCGTTGTATCTCTCGAAAAAACATTTTCTATACCCAGTGCAAAACGTTCCTCCGTTCTGTTGGCATTACTCATTTCGCTTTTAAGGAAATTTACCCTATAACGAAGCATTTCCGCAGAAAGATACAAATTATACCAATCCGTAAAGTAAAAAGCCGTTTGGACAAAGCCAATATTTGATATATTGTCGATGTCGTCAACAGAAGAAAATGTCTCGCCTTCATACACAAACGAAAACGGATAAATCCGCCTGTTTCGTTCTGTTGAATATCGCATTGTCAGCCCAAAATTTTCATTTGGCGACAAATATTCAGCCGAAAAATAAACTCGCGGATGAAAAATGTCTGCGTTCTTTAGCTTTTCGTTAAGGGTGTCAAGCAATGTTCCCGCCGATGAACCTCGCGTTGACGAAAAATAACTGTTTTCTTCACGAGTCCCCGCAATCTGAAGCCCCGTCTCTAAATTCCAACCGCCAAAACTTTCGTTCAAAAATCCGAGAACGGAAATTGTGTTTCTTCTGAGCGAGCCGTAAAAGAACTCAGAACTCACATATCTGTGGCGATTATCGTTGAGAAAAACCTCAAATGAAGGTCGAATAAATCCGTCGCCCAACTGCCCTGCGTGTATCGTTATGCTCAAATTATTGGAGTATCGGCTTGGAATTTCATTGCCGCGAAAACCGCCCACAGTATTAAACTGCGAACTTATTTTGCCGTAGCCTATTGTGTCGTTCACGGTAATACTGAACGTATCTGCGCCGAAAATTCCGTTTCTTTGGTAAATAAAAGTTGAATGCGCGTTTGTGTTGTAATGATTGTCTTGCGCCCCGATATATCTGCCGAAAACCTGTCCGCCAAACAAAAACGGAGAGGAGCCTATTCTGCTCGCCGAATAAAATTCGCTCTCTCCTGCCAATAGCCGAAAATACCCGCCACCGCCGAATATTGTGTCGCGCCCTTGCAAATTTCGATTAACTCCGCCCTCAAAAACAGGTCCTGCCGAAAACAAAAACGGAAATTCTTCATTGGTGTTTTTAGCAACAAAACCCAAGGAAATTGCCGCAGCCTCATATCCGATTTCTCCGAGGCGTGTAGTATTTCTAAAGAAAGAAACGGGAGCGTTCCACTCCAAACCTATATTAAATCGTTCGTTGTTGGTGGTTTTATCGCCCTCCAAAAGAAAAACAGCCGAATGTCTTTGCGCCTCGGTATCTCTGTAAAGGTCTATGCTTAAGCTTATGCTGTCTATACTGTTGGAGTCTGTTCTACTGACAAAAAATTCCGTCTGCGACTCCGAAATAGTTCTGAATATTGTGGAGTTTGATATAAGCGACACATCGCTGTTTTCGGTAAAACCTGTTCCCAAAAAAAGAAAAATTACTGACAGTATAAATAATTTTTTCATAGTTTATTGCAAAAGGTAAAAAAAGAGAGCGGAACAATTAGTCCGCCCTCATTTTTTATCTGCTATCTGTTGCCTTCGGTAACAATAGGAACAGCAACTCTATGTCTGTCCGGTCTCGGAACTTCAAAATTATTGCTCCAATCCAAATCCAAGATAAGCATATATGCTCCTGCGCCAACGTCTCTGCCGTCTTCGTTTCTGCCTGTCCAACCGATAGTAAGCATTCTTCTCGGATTGGCACTTCCGACATTGGAAAGGACGATACCGAATTGGTCGCCGTCAGTATTTGCTACCAAGTTTCCGACAGCGTCTAATATCACGCCTCTTAAGCCACTCAACTCTTCAGGCAACGTTGCGCCTGCAATCGGAGATGTTAAGAAAATGCCCGGGTCAACAATTATCAGATTACCTATACCCGCAGTTATAACATCGTTAACTATGCTGTTCAAAGTCAACGGAGTTACCCGAGCGCCGAAACCGGGAGAACATATTCCTGTTGTAACACCTGCGATACATTTACCCGGAACAACGGATACATTCACACTAATCGGACGACGCTCAATAGCCAAACGTACCAAAGGATTGTTATTGCAACCCTCGATAGGCTCTTCGCCGACATAGTTGTAAGCAACGTCGCGGATATTCGGATTTTCTCCTGTCCAGCCTGTAATCACGTTTATGTTAATATAGTCTCCGTCGCGAGGATTAAATCCTTCGGAAGTAATTACAAATACCCAACGGTTATTCTGACTAAGATTATGGCGTGAAACTTGGAACTCAATCGGGTTTCCGTTTTGCCACAAGCGGAACATATTCACGCTTTGACCGTTATTAAGAGCATTAACTTGCAAGCCGAAAATCGGTTTGTTGAAATCCACTATCAATGTATCGGAGAGCCTTCTGCCGTCGGGGTCGCCCTGTATAACTCCGCCCCAATTTAAACGAGCATAAGTAATAAACGGCGGACAATTATCGGGGTTGTTGTAAGCGTTGTCTATCACTCTAAACTCTGCCGAGTGGAGATACCCGTGTTTGCGAGCCCGCACATAAACGCTTATGCGACCAGCTCCGAGTCTTTCCGAAAGCGTCCTTGTAAACTCAAACGCCAACTGACTTTCGCCTGCGTTGCGAGTTAAGTAAATAGTTGTATCGGGACGGTTTTCGCGAGTAATGCGAACGTCAACCCAATAAGGAAGATCTTCGGGAAGATTTTCACCTTCTGGTCCCAGAATTCTTCTGTGCGGATCTTCCGTTGAAACAGTGAACGTCAGAACGGTACCGATATCAACAGTGTCGCCTCTCATTCCGACTGCGCTTCCGTATGCAATCAGAGGTCTGAAGTTCAAGCGCACTCTAATTGGCTCGCTGTTTTCAAACTCCTGATTTGCCGTACGTGTATTCGCCTCAATTACTATAGTGTCAAGGTCACTTCTTGCTTCTCTTGCTTCATATCCCAAGTCGCCAAAGTTGCTGAACACAATTTCGGTTGTTCCATTGCTTGCTATCGGTCTTTGCTCATTACGCGTTCCGTTGTAAATCAGCGTTGCGTGAAGAGTTGCGCCGTTCATCATTTCGTGGGTGAAACGGTCGGACTCAATCATTGCTATCAACTCTCTGATACGCGTCGATACGAACCAATGCTCGCTTATTCCTTGGTGAGCGGTTGTTGCAAGCGCTCTGTGTCCCGTTGAGTCTGTAAGATAAACTTCGGGCATCGGAAGCGTATTCAAATCCAAAGGAACTCTCGGGTTTTTCGGTCTACCGTCGCACTGTGAGTTAAAATCATAAGTATCAACATGGTTCATAAACTCATCGCGAACGTTCGGATTTAATCCTACCGGAACTGTAATGAAGTTTAAGTTAATACTGTCACCTGCCGCAGGCGCAAAACCTACAACCAAAGAACCGTCGGAACGAGTAATTTGAGCTCTGTTAACCGTAAATACCCAACGGTTACTTCCGTTATCCGTACCGTTTGTAACAACTCTCACAGGAATTATATAAATATCGCTTTCTCTCCACAAACGAATAATTTGAACAAAAGTTGCAGGAGCTACACTTCCGTCACCGACGAAAAACGCAGGCTCGTCAAATTCTATCGCCAAAGTATCGTAAGTGGTTCCCTCTGTCCAACGCGCTCTACGAACAAGATGCGGCGGACATTGATCGGGATTGTTGGCTATTCTTAATGTATCCCAAGGAGAATAGAGGTAGCCCTCTTTGCGAGCGCGCATTACAATAACCAAGTCGCGAGCACCAAGAGATGCAATCTGCGAAAATGCAAAAGTCTCACCTGCGTTTATTGTATGATTGCCCGTTGTGGGAAATAACTGAGTAGTGTTATTGTCGGCAAGAACTCGAATATCGACATTATAAGGACCATCAACAACACTGTCGCGAGCCGCTCTCGGTGTGCGCGCTGTTCGAACGGTAAACGTCAGATAGTCGTCAATTCGCGCTTCATTCGGGTTTCCGCTGTTAACCACAGAAACAGCAAGCGGACGGAAATACAAGCGGGCTTCTCTTGTGCCACTTCTTCCGAAATACGAAGCCGGATTAGCCTCTGCCCATGCTTCAACTATTAAGGTGTCGGCAGTATATATCGACGGGTCAACAAAACCTAACTGAAGAGGTATTTCGTTTGCGCCACTACTACTTAGTGTAACAGACGGTACAGGAGTTGGTCTCCAAGCATTATTATATTGCGCACGCGCTCGAAGTTGGTGAGGTCCGCGGTTTTGCATATCAGGAGTAAGACGAGCCCAGTCAAGATGCGCGATTGCTCTTTCCACATTTGTAAAGATGAAACTTCCGCTTTCGGCAGGCGCTCTGGGAACTCCGTAATCTTCTACGTCAATGTTGGGAGTCGGAAGTGTATAGTTGTCAAATCCTATCCACATTGTAATGTCGTGCAAAATTGCGCGGCTTCTCTCGTGGTCTTCTAAGAACGTGGGCTGATAACCCATAATTGCCAAACGCTGTCTGTTAAATTGAACAACGGCAAGTTGGTTAAATGTTTTATCGTTAAAGTCTCCGTAAAACGGCTGTCTTGACGAACTAGTTGCAGGAAGTTCGCTTTCACGAAAATAGTTTCCGATTAGCGGTCCCCAACCCGGCTCTCTGACGCCGTCAAATTCTCCGATGCTTACCTGCGGACGCTCAAACTGCGCTCTTCCGACCGTAGTTGCGGTTGAGACGTTTGCGCTCGGTCTTCCTGCCATTTGAACAGCAAGGAAGTTTGCATAGTGATGATCTGCTTGGAAACTGCCGCCGGGGCGAAGAAGCACGGAAAAGTCCGTTGGTCCGTGTCCGCCGTTTACTCGTTCATTAAACGCCCAAATACTTGCGCCTGCCTGAAGACGACCGTCAAAAACTCCATTATGAAAAGAACTGCTTCCGTAAGGTCTGAACCTAAGTTCTTGTGTCCCTTGCAGAATAGGACTTGTAAAAATGCTTCGGTGAATTTCAGAAGCTGTATTGTTCAGGACAATTCTCAAATCATGAAGTCCGCCTGCATTAAAGTTAATACGGGTTCCTGTCTCAAATTGAAACCAAGCCCAAGGGTCAAGACCGCCGGGGTTTTCGACACTACCGTGCCAAACGTTTGCGCTTACGTGTCTTATATTTTCAATAAATTGTCCTCGGCGTAACACCAAAACTCTGTCAGGGCGACCGGTTTGGGGATTTGGTGCATTAACAAACCAGTCTGCTGCAACAATTCTGCCGCCGGCGTGTCTGTTGATACCGGTAGTTGCAGGCGCAATAATTGTCGTTTCCAACTGCAATGCTTCGGGAACCAAAGATGCATGAGTTTGGTGCGCCGTTGACAAATTAAATCCTTGGTCGTTACCTGTCGGGAAAACCATAAGACCGTTTATAAATAAAGATGGCGATTCTGCTTTAAGATAAACGTCTCCTGTAGTTCCGCCATTGGAGAATTGACTGCTTGTCAACACGCCCACCGAAACACTTGTTTCAACGTGTAAACCAACATTCATTTGTGCATCATACAAGTCGGTTCCGATAACTTCTACCGCTTCCGCATATATAGACCAAGTTCCGTATCTGTGAAGAATTTGTGGTGCAGGACTTACTATTTCGGCAGGGTTTACAAAGCGGTCAACGTCATAAATAAGCCTGTCTCTTCGTCCGTTTCTTACAAGGTGTATCTGATAAGCCCCGTCATTACCGCTGAGAAGAACCGTATCTGCTCTTACCCATACAGCATCGTTGGTCTCTCTCAACCAATTAAATTCTCTGACAAGTACGCCTCTGGGTCTTGCAGTAGGACTTTCAAGAGTACCGACTATCTCGTTGTAAGGACCATCACCAAAAGTTCTGAACCTAAAAGACCTCTGAACCCCTTGGATAGGAAATGCTTCCCTTGTATCGTCAAGACCTCTTGCGTCAATTACCGAGTTTTGTCCGATAAAAAGAATACCTACGTCCGCCTGTTTGGCATCGTTAAATAATTCCATAAACGCGTCGCGTCTATCTTCGGGAATATCCGCTCCCGCTCCTATATAAACAATAGCATTAGGATTTTGACCGCCAAAACCTTGTATTACCTGAGAAAAATTCGGAGCCTCATTAGTTGTCCAAATCCGAACATTGCGCAACGCGTTGTTTCCTTGAAGAATATCGCGACCGGTTAAACCTAAATCTCTGTTATCAAGAGAGCCGCTTATGTTTTGCGCGAGAGCAGGATCAATGGACGAAAGAAAAAACCTGAGTTGAGCGCCCGCTATTTCGGACGCAGGAGAAGGCGTCGGACTCCAAATCATGTCTTTACCAACAGAGCCCTCCCATCTTCCACGATTGGGTTCTGTTGCGGGTTGGTTATTTACGCCGCCGACCATCACCCCCATAGGCGTGTGTAAGTTGTTGGTATTCGGATTCCAAATCACCGCAAGCCGTAATTCCTGAATGTCCTGCGCAAACGCAGACACTGCCGCCAAACATACAACGAAAATCGCAACGAAGAATAATTTCATTTTATTCATAATCGTCCAATCCCCTTTCCTTTTTATTTTGTAATTTAACATTTTTCCACTTTAAGACAATAAAAAGCGCAAGCACGTAAATCGAAACTCGCCTTCCTGTTCCACCAACACTCCTTATAATATAGGCAAAGAATTTAAAAAATTCACATTTTTTTACAAAAAACAGAAATTTCATAAAAAATTAACTTTTTTCACTTTCCCCCTTGACTTTTGTTTTGGCATTTATTATTTTACCCCTGCTTAATTGATAAAACGACTTAAGTTTCGATTTAAAAGATTAAGTGTTCTTTGATAAGATTATGATGTATGCGAGTGGGTCACTTTGAAGAAAAAAGTGTAGAGCGAAAAATGGAACAAATGTGTAATAATGAAAATATTATGGAGAGTTTGATTCTGGCTCAGAGTGAACGCTAGCGGAGTGCTTAATACATGCAAGCCGGACGGTTGTAGTAATACGACAGTGGCGCACGGGTGAGTAACACGTAAATAACCT
>WRAZ01000060.1 GCA_009779925.1 Chitinivibrionia bacterium | reverse complement strand
TTTTCTGTTATCGGCATTGTCTCGAATTCAAACTCTATGTCTTCCACTCCGATGATAAACCAGCCGAGGAAAATATATCCGTCTCTTGTAGGATCTGCGGGTCTTTCCGCAAATTCACCCTCTTCGACTTCAATAGGCGAAACAGGACTTCCTTGGTCGGAGTCGAAAGTCAATGTGAAGAATGTAGGTTCATCATCGTAAATACATTGAACTTCTTCCCAGAACACAAGACCGTTTATTCCGTTTACATTTACGGTTCCCGGTCTTCCTGTGTTTTGTTGGTTCAACCAAAAATGTTGTCCGAAATTAGTTTCCAAAGCCCGCCAATACCTGTCTTCAAAAGACACTATTGTTCCGGGAAGATACGCGGGACCTGCAGTAATCGCTGAGCCATTACTATGTCGCGCAGACCAACTTTGTCCGCCGCCATTGACGCTCCATTCCTGAACATTTTGGCAATCTACCGCAGCGTCGACGCTTGCGGACCTGTTTACACTCAATGCCAACGACGCAGCTTCGGTATAGCTGTCGGGCATTAGACGATCGGCGGGGCGCGGCTCCGCAGGTGTTGCAAAAACGCAAGACGCTGCAAAGAAAAAAAATGCCGCCGATTTTAACAAGAACATGTGTTTAAGACTCATAATTGTGCTCCTTGTTTAAAATTAATGGTTATAAAATTCGGAAAATTCCGCATAGTAAATTAAACCAACGTTTATTTTACCATAGTTTTAACCATTTCTTTTTTATAAGGAGTTTTATTATGATTTACGGGTATATCCGAGTAAGTACAGACAAGCAAACGACAGAAAATCAAAAATTTGAGATTGAAAATTACTGCCGAAAAAACGGGGTTGAAATTGACAAGTGGATAGGCGAGAAAATTTCCGGAAAAATTGATTTTGAACAACGATGTTTGGGAAAAATATTGAGAAAAACCGTAAAAGGCGACGTTATAATTTGTTCCGAATTATCTCGGTTGTCAAGAACAATGTATGCCTTGATAACCATCTTGTATCAATGCGAGAAGCGAAATGTGGACATTGTTTCCATAAAGGAAAATTTCAATACGCAAGAAAGTAAATATGCAAAACTTATCGCTCCCATATTTGCAATTTTTTCCGAATTTGAAAGAAATTTGATTTCGCAGAGAACAAAAGAGGCGTTGGCGTGTAAAAAAGCAGCCGGAATCAAACTCGGAAGACCGGTTGGCAGAAAATCAACGAGAAAAAAATTAACCGGAAAAGAGGCGCTGATACTGAAAATGAAAAAAGAAGAATTTTCACAGCAAAAAATGGCTAAAAAATTGAAAATTAACATCAAAACTTTGGCAACATTTATAAAAGATAACAATTTATAAAGTTTTTTCCGTTATTGTGTTGTGGAATATAATATATTAGTATGGTAAAATAAACGTTGGTTTAAATTACTTTTTTTTGATTCCATTTCCCATATTATAGATTTACCAACCTCTCAATTAAAATACTATTTGCCGAATTCCGGAATCTTAAAAATATGCATAAACTGTAAATTCAACAATTGGCTTTTCATCAGAGGCAGGAAAACCTGCCTCTTTTTGTTTATGGCGAAACGTATTTTTTTCTGAGAAATTATTACAAAAACTTTCGTTTTTCAAAAGTTTTTGGCTTTTTTCACAAAAACTTCTTGCGCAAGGCGTGGTTTATTACGTATATTAGATTATTAACAAGCGCCAAAAAGGAGTTGCCCAATGCCGGAATTAGAAAACGAAAACTATAAAAGCAGACCGACTTATCTTAAAACGCTGCTTGACTATAAAGATAAAAAAGTTATTAAAATAATAACCGGTATGAGGCGATGCGGAAAGTCCACAATGCTGAAAATATTTGCAAACGAATTGCAAAAAGCGGGAATTGCGCAAGAACGCATTATTGAAATAAATTTTGAGTCAATGAAGTTTAACGAAATTACGGACTGCAACGCTCTTTATTCTCACATTGCCCGGCGCATTACGACAAAAGAAAAAACCTATCTTATTTTTGACGAAATACAAATGGTCGATAAATGGGAAAAGGCAATAAATTCTTTTTTGGTGGACTTTAATGTTGATATATACATAACGGGTTCCAACGCTTATCTGCTTTCTTCCGAACTTTCGACATTGCTTTCGGGACGATATATCGAGATAAAAATGCTCCCGCTTTCGTTTAAGGAATTTTTAGATTTTAACAATTTTACCTCTGACTCAACCATAGAAGATAAATTTATACTATACGCAAAATATGGCGGAATGCCTGCAGTTGCCGAGTATGGTTTTAACGAAAAAATGATTTACGAAATGCTTGAAGGGGTTTACAATACGGTTATTGTCAAAGATGTTATCCAAAGAAGCAAAATAACGGACTCTGTTTTATTGAAAAAGCTAACGGATTTTTTGGCGCACAGCATTGGCTCCATAAATTCGGTAAACAGTATATCGAATTATCTTATAAGCAATAAAGAAATAGAACATAAAACAGCGCCAAACAAAGCAATTGAGGCATATATTGCGGCATTGCAAAACGCTTTTATCTTTTACGAATTAAAGCGATACGACGTTAAAGGGAAGTCGCTGCTTAAAACGCTCGGAAAAAATTATATTGTTGATATCGGCTTAAGAAATATGTTGCTTGGTTATCGTGATACCGAAAAAGGGCATATCTTAGAAAACATTGTGTTTTTTGAACTTTTGCGCCGTGGATACAAAGTCCACATAGGAAAATTTTTGAACTTTGAAATTGACTTTATTGCTGAAACGCCAAAAGAAAAAATCTATTTTCAGGTAAGCGAAAGTTTAGTAAACGAAAGCACTTTTGAGAGGGAAATAACTCCGCTCAAATCTATAAGAGACAATCACGAAAAAATAATTTTGTCGCAAGATAAAAATTTCATAACGTCTTACGATGGAATAAAAATTAAAAATGTAATTGATTTTTTGTTGGAAGGAGAAAACAATGTCGATTGCCGCTGAATATGCTGCCGCGCTTCATAAAAAGGAAGCGAAAAACCATTCGCATAATACCGCATTTACTTGCGATTTATCCGCTAAAAAACTCGACAGTGTAAAAGTCGCGATTTTTGATATATATGGTACGTTAATAAATTTTTGCCCCGTTAAACTTGCAAACGACGACGAAAAAAAAGAGTATCAGGCAAATGTTTTTTTGAAAACCGCCGAAGAATTTGGCTTTATTGAAACGCTTAAAAAAATCGACCCTGCCACTCCCCCGCAAACAACGCTTGCCAATTTTTACGGCGGGCTTTTACTTATGCTTCAAGAAAGAGACGAAAAAAACGGCAAAAATTTTTCCGAGCCGCAAGTCGCCGACGTTTGGAATTTGATTTTGGCAATGTTAGCGCGAAACGGCTACGACTGCGCTCAATACGGCATTGAAGACCGCGACGATTTTGCAAAATGTATCGCGTATTTCTTCCATTTTCACTCTTTCGGACGGACTGCACTGTACAAAAACTTAGGCAAAACGCTTATCGACCTAAAAAACAAGGGAATTAAATTGGGACTTTTGGCAAACACGCAATTTTTCACAACCTTTGAACTTTCGCTACTTCTTCGCGAGGACGGAATAAGCGATGATTACCTCGACATTTTCGACGACGATTTGTGCTTTTTTTCGTACGATTTTAAGATGAATAAACAAAGCCGCGTTTTGCATCAAAAAATGTTTGATACTATCTACGACTTGAAAATTTTGCCCAAAGAAGTACTGTTTATTTCCGCAAATAAATGGGATTTGGATTACGCCGAACAAATCGGAATGCGAACAGCGACGGCAAATGCGTAGTATATAATGTAAGGGCGTATTGCATACGCCCAAATTGTGATACTGCGGCAATTTTCGACATAATGGGCAAAAAATCTTTTGCCCCTGCGAGTGCGCAGATATTATTTTTACCTTGTTATTATCATTTTTTTGTTTTAGGAGATATTTTTATGCTCAAAAAAACCTTGACCCTTTTGTGTATGGCGACGGCGGCGTTTGCGGTTAATTTCCGTCAGCAGTCCCCTCTTCACCCGGGCGATTTTCCTTTGGAGAATGTGCCGCAGTTTGTATTTATCGGAGCGGACGATTGCGCCGAACCCGAAGCGATTATGTGGCTCGTGAACTTTTTGGGAAGCGTCAAAAATCCCGACGGCTCGCCTGTTTTGGCGACATTTTTTGTGAACGGGCGTTATGCGCAAAACAATCATACGCTCGCGCAAGAGCCTGAAATCACAAGAACTTGGCACGCTTGGAAAAGAGCGTTTGACGCAGGGCACGAAATCGGAAATCACACATTTTCGCATTGGTTTCCCGACGATTGGAGCGAACCGCGCGAAGACGCACGCCTTTTGCCGGTAGAACGTTGGAACGCCGAAATAATTTCAAACGACCTCGCGCTTACAGCAAACTTGGGAATTCCGAGAAGCAAAATTGTCGGATTTCGCGCGCCGTTTTTGGAATACAACAGAGCCGCATTTGAAGCAATGATAAGGCGCGGATTTTTGTACGACAGTTCAATCGAAGAAGGAATGCAACCCGACCAAGACGGCACCAACAGATTTTGGCCCTACCAAATTACGGGCGGCTCAATTATCGACAGTATGCAAGCGGAATGGTCGTCGGGCGCAAACGATTGGGGTTATAAAGGCATAGGAAAATTTCCGAATTCGAGAATGTGGATACTTCCCGTATATGCTTATATAGTACCGCACGACTCATTGGCGAGAGAACTCGGTTTCAGGCGCGGGTTGCGCTCGAGAACGCAAAGAAACGTGCCTTGGTTTAACAAAAATACGGGAAATATCACGGGCTTCGATTTCAATCTTATGGCTCCCAAAGCGTGGGGCGGCGCACAAATGCGAGCAGACGAAGTACTTGCTACAATGAAGCATACTTTCCATACGCATTTTAGCGGAAATCGCGCGCCCGTAAGCATAGGAATGCACCCCGATTACTATATGCCGAGCCAAAACAGAAATTACAGGTCGGCAGGAAACCACTTGCAAAGAAGAAAAATCATTGAAGATTTTGTAAATTACGTTTTGCAATATCCCGAAGTGCGCATAATAACGGGCGCAAATCTTATCGCTTGGATGCAGAATCCCGTTGCGCTTAACAGCGATATTCCCGTATTAAACGAGAGAGGCGAACCGTCGAGACCTCAGCAAGTCGTGCGTACAGCAAGACCTCAAGAGAGAGAAACACTTCAAAATAATGGTGGATATAACGGATTGCCGCTTGCAGACAGTGAAACAAAAATAGAAGATGCGCAAACAATAACGCAAGAAACAAACGCAGAATAACACGTAAGGTATGGGCGACCAAGGCGGTCGTCCATACTATTTGTTTACTTTGTTTTCAACGAAACTTCTATGGCAAATTCGCCGACTTCGCACTTGAAAGGAACAACAACAGTTTTTGTCGCAGTCGGAGAAACAAGTTCGTGCCTGCTTCCTATGACCACGTTCGGCAAACTGATAGAAACCTTGTATTGCGTAAGATACTGCTTTGCATAACCCGCAATAATGTTTGCAATTTCACCAATAGCGTCAGTAAGATCGGGACCTATTATTTTAAGTTCCGAGCCAAGCATTTTGGAAGCGACTTTAAGAGCTGTAATTTTTGTGAAACTTATAGCAATAGTTCCTTGCGCTTCTCCTGAAAGTCCTATAACGCCTGATACGTCGTAATGATGGTCGCCACCGCCTGCCTTGACAATCGGCTTTTCCATTGTTGCTTCCATATTCAACATCATTTTAAAAGTGTCGTTAGTCGCTTTCAAAAACGGGTTTACAAAAGAGACATCCATAAAACAATTCCTCCATTTCATTAATATCTCAAATATTTTATAGCAATCTCACTACAAAATAATATTTGCCATCAAAGATGTGGAAAAAAAGCATTTTATTTGTTATATTTGTTTTACGGCTATGTACGAGCGGAAGTTTAACGCCTGAAACCAACGATGTACTTTTTTGAAACCAACGCGCTTCAGACGTTCGATGTGAGCCTCTTCGCTATCGCTTATCAAGACGTTTTCGAGAGCGGCGCGTTTCACGGAAATCTCAGTTTCGTTGTAGCCGTTTGCGCGCTTAAAATCGTAATATATATCGGTAAAGAAGTCGTTTGGTGTTATATCGCTCACTTTTTCGGTTAAAATTAAAACGCCGCCATCCGTAAGCGACGAATAAATTTTATTAAGAAGCGCTTCTCTCTCTTTCGGTTTTATGAATTGCAAAGTCAGATTAAGTACGACAAAAGACGTTTTTTCAAAGTTTATTTTTGTAATATCTTCACAAATCAGCGAAATCTGCCTGTCTTTTCCACTTGCCGATACTAAGGCTTTCGCCTCGCGTATCATAGGCTCACTAACGTCAAAGCCGTAAATTTTGCAATTTTCCTGCTCAATATTTTTTGCAATCGCTAAAGAAGCGGCTCCCAAAGAACAGCCCAAATCGTAAATAACAGTGTTGGGTTGCGCATATTTTTTCGCCATTACCGCAATCATTGAAATTATCGTGCCGTAGCCGGGAACGCTGCGTTTCAGCATATCGGCAAATACGGCGGCTACTTTTTCGTCAAACGCAAATTCGGCAATTTCGGGATGTTCTTGTCTGAAAACCGTGTCGCGCATAATTCAGCTTTTTAACTCGTTCAAAACAGATACAAAAATATCAAGCGCTTCATCTAATTCTGCTTTTGTGATTACGAGCGGCGGAAGAAAACGCAACATATTCTTTTCCGCGCGCGCAAGGAGCAATCCTTTTTCGCGTGCTTTTGCGGCTATATTTTTGGTATCTCCGCTAAATTGAACGCCGATTATAAGCCCGCGACCGTAAATTCCAATGATTTCGCTATGCGTTTTTTGGATTTGCGATAATTTTTGCTTGAGATATTCGCCTTTCTCTGCGACATCAGTCAAAAATTCCTTTTTACTTACAATAGAAAGCATAGTATTTCCCAAAGCACAAGCAACAGGATTTCCGCCGAAAGTCGTTCCGTGGTCGCCCGCTTTTATCGCCGCGGAAATTTTTTCTTTTGCAAGAACGGCGCCCAAAGGAAGCCCGCCTCCGAGCGGTTTTGCGGAAGTGAGCAAATCGGGAGCAATTCCATAATTTTCGTACGCCCAAAGTTTTCCCGTTCGACCCAAGCCGCATTGAATTTCATCGAAAATTAAAACAGTGTCGGTTTGGTCGCAATATTCGCGCAAAAATTGCATAAATTCGGGACTTGCCTCGCAAATTCCGCCTTCCGCTTGTATAGGCTCTATTATAATCGCCGCAAATTCCGCACACGCCAAAACGTTTTTTGTCGCTTCAATATCGTTAAACGGCGCGTAAAAAAATCCTTGCGGAAGCGGACTAAACCCTTGATGAAACGATTTTTGCCCTGTCGCCGTCATTGCCGCGTAAGTTCGACCGTGAAAACTGTAATAAAAAGACAAAATCGCCGTCTTGGACGGATTTTTGCCGCTTGCGTACTTGCGCGAAAATTTAATCGCCGCCTCGTTCGCCTCCGTTCCGCTGTTGCAGAAAAACACTTTGTCGGCAAAACTTGTATCGATAAGCGTTTTGGCAAGGTCAATATTTTCTTTGTAAAAGTAATAATTTGAGGCGTGAATTATCTTTTTCGCCTGTTTTTCCATTGTTTCTTCGAGCGCTTTGTTTCCGTAGCCAAGCGCATTTACGGCAATTCCCGCGGTGCAGTCAAGGTATTTTTTTCCGTCCGTATCAAACAAATAAACGCCTTCACCCTTATCCATTACAGGCGCACCCGCGCGCGCATAATTCGGCACAAATAAATCGTTGCAATCCATCTTTTTCTCCATTTTGGCGACGGTCGCCACCCTTTTTTTATTAAATTCCGGCAAAAAATAATATTTGGGCGACGGTCGCCTCCCTTTTTTTTGAATATAACGTTAAAAATTATTGATAATACTAAAAATCTTGTATAATATAGTGTTTTCCGTCTCATAAAAAAGCAACCGCCTCAATTAAGAGACGGCTGCTATTGACAATTACTAAACGAGGCTGGAGCCTCTGGGAATTATTTAATAATTGTTGAATTTATTATTTTATCCGGTAAAATTGACTTGATATAATAAAAAGACCGACGAAGCTTCATATTTGGCACCATCCAAGTTCGCGCATTACTCGAAGCAAGCACGCATAACTCCCTGAAAACTATAGAGATACGGGGGGGGGGGGGGGGGAAAAAGGCCAAAATGAAATTTTTTAAAATTCCACAT